>NZ_JAVFVN010000281.1:0-69734 GCF_030910085.1 Stenotrophomonas maltophilia group sp. RNC7
CCCGATACGCTGGCTGCAGCACTGATTGCCCCAGGGTAGTGGGGGGGGGGGGGGGGCGCCCCCCCCCCCCCCCGCCCCCCCCCGCCCCCCCCCCCCACGCCCCCCCGGGCGGGGGCCGGGCCGGCGCGCCCGCGCCCCCCCCGGGCCCGCCCCGCCCCCGCCACTACCGATCAGAGTCGCTCGGCCTTGCCGCTGGCCAGTGCGCGCGCGATCACCTGCTGCGCCTGCTGCGACGCCTGGGCATGCACGCGTGCCTGGCGCTCGCCCAAGGCGGCCTGCTGGCTGCCCAGTGCCGCCTGGCGGCTGGCCAGTTCAGACTGCTGGCTGGCCAGGCGCTGCATGTCACGAGTGCGGCCGGACTGCGCGGCCTCGCTGCGGGCTTCCTGCATCGCACGGCGTGCCTCGGCGGCGGCCTCGCGTGCAGCCTCACGCGCAACGGCCACGTCGCTGGTTGCACCGCGCGCTGCCTTCGCCGCTTCCGCAGCCGCCTCACGGTTGATGTCGTGGGCGGCCATCGCATTGCGTGCAGCCTCGGCGGCAATCAGTGCGATGCGGCGCGACTCCTCGCCCTGCAGGCGGCTCATTTCACCCATCTGCCTGCCGAGTTCACCCTGCTGGCGACCCAGCACGCTTTGCTGCCGGCCCAGTTCGCTCTGCTGGCGGCCCAGCTCTACGGCACCGCTGTAGGCACGCTGCAGGGTCTGGATCAGCATCGGGTCACGCACCACGTAGCGCTTGTCACCCTGGCGGAACCACAACGCCGGGCCCTTGCCGAGCTGCCTGCGGGCCACCGTCACGTCGTCCATGCCGCCGTTGGCGAAGGTCGAATCACCATCAACCAGAACGAAGGCCTCCCGGGGCGACCTGCCCAGGTCGAGGCGACCGTAGGTGGTGATGGAGGTGGCGGCCGACGTCGCGCCTTCATCGCCTTCGGCCATGCCCGTGGCATCGTCGACATCGGCCACATCGGCATCGTCGGGCCCGGTCGCGTCAGCGGGTTCGGCCGGCGCGGCCGGCACGGCCGGTGCTGCAGGCGCAGCCGGTGCCGCCGGTACGCCCGCGGCGGATGGCGGTGCGGCCGGAGCCTTGGGAGCCTTCGGCGGTGCTGGCGCCACGACCTTGGGTGCCGCCGGTGGCGCGGGCGGTGCCGGCGGCACCGGCGCTGCGACCAGTCGCATCGGCGCCACGCCCACCACCACCACCACAGCAGTCAGCGCCATCGCCAGGATGCGGGGGCAGGCCCGGCGCGGCTGCAGCGAGAGCAGGCGACGCTTGAGGCTGGTGGCATCGGGTGCGGCACTGGCCACGCCCAGGTGCGGCTGCGGTGCCACCCCCAGCTGCAGCAGCAGACGGCCATAGGCCTGGCGGCTGGCAGCGTGCTGGCCCACCACCGCCGCGTCCACCGCTTCTTCGCGCGCTTGTGCATATTCACGCACCGACAGGCGCAGCAGCGGATGGAAGAAGAACAGGTGCTGGGCCAGCGCAGGCAGCAGGCCCCACTGCAGGTCCCGCCGCTGCAGGTGCTGCAGTTCATGGGTCAGGGCCAGGTCCAGTGCGTCGCCCTGCAGGGCGTTGTCGCCAGCCGGCAACAGCAGCACCGGGCGGAACGGACCGACCAGCTGCGGTGCGTCCACCTGCGTGCTCATCCACAACCGCGGCGCAGGCCGCACGCCGTGTGCATCGGAAGCCAGCTGCAGGGCCTGCACCAACGCCTGGTCCTCGCAGGGATAGGCCGCTGCCAGCAGCGCGCGGCAGCGACGCCACTCACCAAAGGTACGCAGCGCCATCAGCAGCACGCCGGATGCCCACAGCGCGGCCAGTGCGACGGCCCACCACGCCACTGCCGGCGCGTCTGCTGCAGGCATCGGCATCGCGGCCAGCAACTGTGCCGAGGCCTCCGGGGCCAGCGGGTAGACGATGTCAGCGGCCACGTCGGTCGCGGTCGTCGCCACCGCCTGCGGGGCAGGCAGCCAGGCCAACTGCAACGGCTGGCTCCAGAACAGGCCGAGCACGGCCTGCAGCGAGACCAGCCACCACAGGCGGCAGCGGGTCGCCGCCGACAGCGACGGCAGCGCGCGGCACAGGCCGTACACCAGCGCCACCAGCAGCACGGTCTGCAGGCTGGTCCAGCCCAGGCGTTCCAGCATCGGGATCAGCATCGTGGTGTCCATGACTCAGCCCTCGTGGCGACGCGATTGGAGTTGGGCGACCAGCGCTTCCAGTTCGGCCAGCTCGTTGTCGCTGACCTTCTGCCGCTGCGACAGATAGGCCACGAACGGCGACACCGAGCCCTGCAGGGTGTTGTCGACGAACTGCGCCACCGCGCCCTGCAGCACGCTCTGCGGGCCACGGGTGGCCTGGTAGCGGTAGACGCCGTCCTGCTGCCGGCGCTGAAGATACCCCTTCGCCCGCAGCCGCTCCATCATCGTCAGCACGGTGGAACGGGCCAGGCCACGGGGCTCGGCGTAGCCACTGGCGACCTCGCCGACACTGGCCGGCGCATGTTCATCGATGTACTGCAGCAGGGCCAGTTCCTGGTCCCCGATCGTCTTGCCACGCATGACACCACTCCCTTGACTACACGTGTCGTCAATGTCAGCTTGACGACAGCTGTAGTCAACCCCCCGGAAGTCATGGGCCGACGAACGGTAGGCACACCGCGCGCTTAAATATGCAGACGCGTAAAGTTTGTCGTTTAGGACAAACATTCCCGAAATTCCGGGAATGTCTGACGCGTTTTGGGGTTGAAGCCGACTTTGCGCGTAGACCAGAACGTCAAACTTTTGAGAAGCTGGCCCCATCGGGCAGCCCTTTTCACGCCGGCAATAGGCGAATCAATCTAATCGAGTTGAGCTTCTAGATAGTCGCGTACAGCCTCAAGGGCTCCGATCTGCCCGCTACACATCGGCTTGATGGCGGGTTTGCCACAGAAGATTGCTGCCGACTTGGCAGGTGCACCCCTCAAGCGGACAGCCGTGCGTACACGGCTGTCACTTATGCAGCCTGACTGCGCGGGTGTGGCGACACCCCAGCTTTTTAGCTGTTCACGAAATCAAGGAGGTCTTGGTTCACCTGATCGGCATGCGTGGTCGGAATGCCGTGCGGCGCACCCTTGTAGGTGTTGAGCTTTCCGTTCTTCACCAGCTTGGCAGACAGCAGCCCGGAGTCGGCATATGGCACAACCTGGTCGTCATCCCCGTGGATTACCAGTACGGGAATCGTGATTCCCTTCAGGTCCTCAGTGAAATCGGTCTGCGAGAATGCGACGATGCCATCGTAGTGCGCCTTGGCCCCGCCCATCATCCCCTGCCTCCACCAGTTCCAGATCACGGCATCAGAGGGTTCGGCGCCAGGGCGGTTGTATCCGTAGAACGGCCCTGCAGGGACGTCGTAGTAGAACTTTGCACGGTTGGAGGCGAGCTGAGCCTGGAAGTCGTCGAAGACTTCCTTGGGAGTGCCTTCGGGATTTCCGGCAGTCTTGACCATAAGCGGGGGGACGGCACTGATGAGGACCGCCTTGGATACTTTGTCTTCCCCATGACGGGCAATGTAGCGGACCACCTCGCCGCCACCAGTTGAGTGGCCGACATGCATGGCACCTTGAACGCCAAGGTGGGTCACCACTGCAGCCACATCATCGGCATAGTGGTCCATGTCGTGTCCATCCCATACCTGCGTGGATCGACCATGCCCTCGTCGATCATGGGCCACAACACGGAATCCGTTGTTCACGAAGAACAACATCTGCGCGTCCCAGTCATCGCCGGACAGTGGCCAGCCATGATGAAAGTAGATGACCTTGCCGTTCCTCGGGCCCCAGTCTTTGTAGAAGATCTCGACGCCGTCGCTTGTCGTTACGTAGCTCATCTCGCTCTCCAAGATAGGTAGGACTGTGAGTTCTCGAGTGAAACCCCGCGAACTGGCCGATGGCCGGCCATGTGGGCCGGTCCACACCGCGAACGCTGCCATGCTGGCGTGTCAAATGAGTGTATTTTTAACGACGACTTTAAGGTCGAAAGTGAAGATCGTAGAGTTGGTCAAGACTACGGGCCCCAGCGCTTCGCGGATTCGGTTCTGCGAGGAGGAAGGGCAAATCGGCATTGCCCCTCGGGGCAGCAAAACCCTGATGAGGACTTCATCTGCCTTGGGCGAAGGGATGGGACGGGTGGCCGGACTCGGTACTTCGGGGCCGCCAGCTTGAGTGATCTCAATAGCGACCATCTGAGTGGGATGATCGCGGCCTTGAATCGGGGTGTGCATCGCATGCTCGTTAGAGTGCGTGCTGTCTGGCGGATATCCGCTCAGCAGGTCTGCGCGTTAAGGCTCGGATGCAGCAGATCCGAGCGCCGAGCCAACTCTAAGATTGGAGCTTTATTTAAGGTCAAGAGCCTGTTGCGCGGAGCGTTCAGCTAGGAGCGTGCTGCCGACCTCGGCGTAGCACTGCACCTTTGGAGCTGATCGATTAGGAATGTTTATCGGGGGTAGGGAGTGTCCGCTTCTGGACGGAAGCGGACGCACACTACGGTCCATTTCCTCTTCGATATGACAACGGCGGCTTACGACCTTTGCAATGCAGGCTAGTCATTCTCAGGCGTTGCAACGGATTGTGAATAGGTCACAATCCGCCTAGTATCGAGCTGTGCTGGGGGGGGGGCGAACCCTTTCGAGGGGCGTGGGTGGCACAGCCAAACTCCCAAGGGGGAGCGACCATCAAATGGTTTGGCGGGAGAAGAGACTATGTCGACAGTGAGTTTTCTTGCGGGTGAGTTTTTTCTGCGGAACAGACCCAACGGCGGCACGGCTGTACTGTTGCGGTCGCTTTGGGTGACATCGCTAATTTGTGCGATCGTGCTCCCAATCAAGTCGTACTTTGCGGCCGGCACGGAGCTTGTTTTCTCAGCAGCCCAGCTCAAAGTCGAGATTGGGCAAATGATCCCATGGTTCGGCGCCATCTTTGCCGGTGCGTACGCGGCGTTCTACACTAGGTTCGCAGCACAATGGGGCTATCTGGCCGCGCTGTACAACCAGCTCATGGCAACTCTTGCTTCCGCACCGCCAGGGCAATTTCCGAACGAAACTCTCATCGGTTGGAATGCCGCATTCATAGAGGATGCTCAAGACTTGCATCTTGCACGGAAGTCAATGTTTGCATCGGTCATCAGAGAGTTGCTGCAGAATCCGCACGTTGTTCGAGTCTTTCTAGCCTCCACCCAAGGTGGCCCGAACCGGCTTCGTGAATTGGAGCGCCAGCTCAATTGCATTGCGGTGGCTCCTGCAGAGTTCGACTTTGGTACGGCACAGTCGGGGCAGCGTGCAGTTGAAAGTTTGGATGCTTCCCAACCCGAAATGTGATTCGTTCGAGACAAATCCCCTGTAGCGGCTCGGCTCGGTTGGAGCTTCACGGATTTCTGCTTCTGGCCACTGCGAGACAAGCTAGCCTAAGTCAGTCTTCCGACGCTGATCGGCCGAGGTCTGCTTCTGGCCGAAAGCGGACGCTAACCAAAACGATGTCAGGCCCGGCCACTCGATGGAGGCCTCATCCGTGAAGTAGTACGGGTTCTGGGGCGGACGAGGAAAGTTGGGTTCTTGCACGTGATCGTCAGTGTGGTGCCATGCACCCAGCGCTGGTGGGAAATTGTAGGGCTTCACGATTTCAAGGTTCTTACCGTGCCATTCCCGACACTCCCTGCTAGGGGAAACGAAACCGCCTAACTACGCGGTCACTGCTTCGCAATGATTGGTCGCCGGCCCTCTACACCGGCAGACATCTCGCGAGGTGCTTCGGTAGAATGTTCGTTGAGGGGGGGGAGCCTGCTGGTATCGCGATAACTCACTAATTGGCCGCATTCTGCCGATTAAATCTCTTGTTCCTACGCCTCATCTTTTCGACTCATCACTACTTTACTAATGGGCCAATGACGCTATGGATGTGCGTGAGAACGAGGCTTTCACACAGCTCCTGCGGGATGCAGTTCTTCAGGCCGAGAAGATCGGCTATCGGCCAACTCAGTTCAAACGTATGCTCGAACAGTACGGGGGCTTCGAAACGGTGCAGCGTGTGCTTGCAAGCGGCAAGCCTTCCGATGGATTCACGCGGCTGTGGGAACTCAAGCGCCTGGATCTGACCTGCGAAGCTCTGATCGTGGAGTCTGAATGGCGTGGTCACTTTGATGCTGCTCTGCTGGCCCGCGCCGAGAAGCTGCTGAGGGACATGAACTATCCGTTCAAGCCATACGCCGCGCCTGTCGTTGATACATCGCCTTCTGCCCCTCCTGGGATAGACACAAACTCAGAAGCCGATGGCGATTCTCCACTATCCAACAGTCAACTTCGTATCAATGCATTCTTTCGCGATGTTTTGCATGCGCCTGTAGCCAATGACCGGTGGTCCTGGGGCTCGGTGGATGAGGCGAGGCGTTGTGTATTCCTTCGGCTCTGGGCAGAGGATGTAGAGCAGCAGAAAGACTTCCCGACTATTCGCGTACTTGGTCCGCGTCAAACCAATAGTAACGGCTGGTCTGAACGTCAACGGCACTTGGAACTGGTTCGGGCGGGCTATGACGCCTACGCCATCGTGTGCGAGAAAGGAGCAAAGTCCAGCACGAGTATTGGCAGCTTCGACGCTAGCCAGTTATCGCGTCTGAGTGCCATCTCCGATGTTGGTGGAGACCTGTACATGAAGCTCAGCGACAGGTTGCCTGTATCGGCCTTCTATCGCCACTCGTCGGAAGCGACGGTTGACAGCGAGTTGATGCAGATTCGGGAAGGTGAGGGGGCTGAGACTACGCGCAAGACCTTGGTTGATGCGCGCCTTGGGCAGGGGCGCTTCCGTCGCGATCTCTTGCAGCTATGGGACGGGAAATGTGCTGTCACGGGTACTGCAATCGCCGCCGTATTGCGCGCATCACATTGCAAGCCATGGTGTGGTTCAAACAATGAGGAGCGGCTTGATCCACACAACGGGCTTCCTCTCACTGCCAATCTGGATGCGCTGTTCGATGCGCTTTTGATCACCTTTGACGACGATGGCGAAATGCTTACGAGCGGTGTCATCACGCCCGAGGAGAGAGAAGCATTGGGATTGCCTGCGCCCCTGCTGAAGAAGCCAGGCTCGAAATTGAAGAACTATCTGAAGCATCACCGCGAGCGGTTCAATCTATTGCGCACACAATAGGGGTGCATGACGGGCGATTTCAACGAAGCGGAACATCACGGTCTGCAACGGCAGTAGATCAATGAAGCAGTAGCCTCACTTGCCGCTGCATTCCGAGCGTCATAGGATCATCGTTCTCGTGTACAAGGATGGTGCCGATGCCGCGCATGGTCGTTCTGCTCCTGGCAATGATTTTCAGTGCTTCAGCGCAGGGTGAAACCTTGTGGAAGGGGACCAGCGCAAAGTCGATGGTTGATGGCGCTGGCGACGTCCTGGATACGGAGGGCGCTACGATTCAGCTGTCTGCCGAATCCACCGGCGAGGCGAGCTTCATTGGCGCGATCACATCCCTGGATGCTAGTTCGTTCAAGGGCAAGAACGTGCGGCTTGCCGGGCGGCTTCGCGTGGATGGCGGGACTGGCGCCGCAGCGCTCTGGCTTCGTGCTGATGGCCCAACGGGACGGCTTGCATTTGCCAGCTCCGGCGGCGTGCCAGTGCGTGGTGGTGAAGGTCTGCGTGAGCGCGAATTGTTACTGTATGTTCCGGAGGCCAGCACCCACATCAAGTTCGGGGTTACTTTGGGCAGCGCAGGTGCTCTGAACGCCGAACAGCTCACCCTGACGTCGGCGGCGGTGGAGAAAACCGGTGTATCCGCCTACGCCATGCTGGCGCACGCGCTGCCCCTCATTCGCGCGAAGGCGTTGAATACGGGAAACGTCGACTGGCCCGCCGAAGAGGCGGCGCTACTCACGGACGATCAGAAGGAGCTTCCCGCGCAGGAGGCATATGCGGGGTTGCGTAGGGTGCTGGACACGCTTGCAGACCGCCACAGTCTGCTTCAAACTCCGAAGGAGGCCTCGACATATCGCGCGCAGGCCGTTCGCAGCCGACCGATGGAATCCCGATCCATCGCGGACATCGGATACATACTGGTGCCGGGGCTGCGTGGGATAGGAAAGGACGACAGGGGCGCGTTCACCGCGGAACTCTGCAACCGCATCGCCACCCTGGCACCGACCTCAACCAAGGGCTGGATCGTTGATCTTCGCCAGGACAACGGTGGCAACATGTGGCCCATGCTCAATGGACTACAATCCCTGCTCGGTGACCGCGATGCAGGCGGCTTCCGAGATGGGCAGGGAAAGACGAGGAAATGGCGCTCACGCGCCAGCCCTGCGTGCAGCGCCGATCTGTCCGACAGCCGCGTCGCCGTGCTGGTAGGGCCGAGGACGGCGAGTTCCGGCGAGGCCGTGGCCGTTGCCTTCAGGGCGCGACCCGGAACCCGGTTCTTCGGACAGCCAACCGCAGGGCTTGCGACGTCCAACACGACCTTCCCGCTTCCCGATGGTGGCGCGCTGTTGCTGACGACCGCGGCAATGGCTGACCGTGAGGGTACTGAGTACCCCAAGGGGATCGTGCCGGTTAGCATTGTTCGCGGGGATCAGGATGCGATCGAGATTGCGCTGCACTGGCTGCGTTCGGCGCCGTAGGTTTCGTATCGCCTTCTAATTCGATGTCCGCTCTTGGCCGATAGCGGACATAGGCCCCGCGGCGAATGTCCACCTCTTCTTTGGCGATTCGGTCAGAGCTCAATTCAATCTGATCAACTGCCTACCAGCTTGTCGACTTCGCCTGCGAAATGATCTTGGGATCTGGGAAGCTACCCTTGAGAGTGCACCGAGGCGACCGCGATGCCGGCCGGATTTCCCCTCAGGCGCTATGCCAGTCTACAATATACCGTCAAATACCCAACGGATCGGCTAGCGATGACTCCACCCTGACGCTTGATTGAAGAAGCGACCCAGACACTTAGGTCTGGAAGGGTGCCTGTTTCTTTCGTTTGGCGCGCACTGCTGTGCGCGGAGATCATTTTCTATGTCTGCAATTTATCCCCTGCGCCAGCAATGGCTCGGTAACATCCGTGGTGACCTGCTGTCGGGCATTGTCGTTGCGCTAGCCCTGATTCCTGAGGCAATCGCGTTTTCCATCATCGCCGGCGTCGACCCAAAGGTAGGTTTGTATGCCTCGTTCTGCATCGCCGTCATCACCGCCATCGCCGGTGGCCGCCCTGGCATGATCTCGGCTGCGACGGGCGCCATGGCGTTGGTGATGGTCACGCTGGTGCGCGAGCACGGCATTCAGTATCTGTTTGCCGCCACCATCCTTGCCGGCGTCCTGCAGATGCTGGCCGGCGCCCTGCGGTTGGGCTCGCTGATGCGCTTTGTGTCGCGCTCGGTGGTGACCGGATTTGTGAATGCACTGGCGATTCTCATTTTCATGGCGCAGCTTCCCGAGCTCATCGGCATGCCGTGGATGGTGTATGCGATCTGTGCTGTGGGTCTGGCAATCATCTACCTGCTGCCGCTGCTGACCAAAGCCGTTCCTTCGGCATTGGTGGCGATCGTGGTTCTCACGGCCGCTTCCATGTATTTCGGCTTCCAGGTACGCACCGTAGGCGACATGGGGGCGTTGCCTGACAGCCTGCCGTCGTTCCTGATTCCGGATGTGCCATTTACCTGGGAAACACTCCAGATCCTGCTGCCGGTTTCGGCGACTTTGGCGGTCGTTGGCTTGTTGGAATCGCTGATGACCGCGCAGATCGTCGAAGACATGACCGATACCCCGAGCCAGAAGAATCGCGAATGTGCTGGCCAAGGCTTGGCTAACACCGTAACGGGCTTCTTTGGGGGCATGGCAGGCTGTGCAATGATCGGCCAGTCGGTGATCAACATCACTTCCGGTGGCCGGGGCCGTCTCTCGTGCCTTGTGGCCGGCGTGGTTTTGCTCCTTCTGGTTGTTTATGGGTCAAACCTGGTGAGTCAGATTCCAATGGCCGCACTGGTCGCGGTGATGATCATGGTCAGCATCGGCACCTTCAGCTGGCGCTCGCTGCGCGAGCTGGCCATTCATCCCAAGAGCTCTTCGGTCGTGATGATTGGCACGGTCATCGTGACCGTGGCTACCCACGACCTCGCCAAAGGCGTGTTGACAGGCGTGATCCTGTCGGCGGTGTTCTTCACCCGCAAGGTCGGCAAGATGCTGATCATCGACGACACCCAGGTCGAGACCGACTCGCGCGTCTACGTTGTGAAGGGGCAGGTGTTCTTTGCGTCTGCCGGACAGTTCGTGAGTAGCTTCAACTATCTGGATGTCCCCAAGGAGGTCATCATCGATCTGAAGGACGCCCACTTCTGGGACCTGACCGCCGTTGATGCGCTCGACCGGGTAGTGATGAAGCTGCGCGAGCACGGCGCGACCGTTGAGGTGTTCGGTCTCAACGATGCAAGTGAGACCTTGGTAGACCGCTTGGGAAAGCATCGTACGCCAGGCGCCACACGGTCGTCGGGTCATTGAACAGATGAGCGAAGCGGGCACCGAGGGGTGCCCGCTTCCTTTTCGGCAGTCATCGAGTTGACATATGGCAAGGCAATACTTCGATTATTCTAGATAAATGGTTGCGATGACATGCGTCCCCTGAATGTTCTGTTCATTTGCACAGGCAACTCGGCGCGCAGCATTCTTGCCGAAGCACTGGCCAGCCATTTAGGGCGTGAACGTATCCGCGCTTACAGTGCGGGCAGTCATCCCAAGGGCGTAGTTCATCCGGTGGCCCTGCAGGTGCTCTCGGAGATTGGCTTCGACGTTGCCGGGCTGTCGAGCAAGCCGTGGGATGCATTCGCAGGTCCGGAAGCACCGCAGATGGATCTCATCGTAACGGTGTGCGATCGTGCCGCGGGTGAAGCGTGTCCCGTGTGGCCAGGCCACCCGGCTACCGCCCACTGGGGCATCCCCGACCCGGCCGCAGTGCAGGGCAGTGCTGATCTGGTCCATAAGGCGTTCCTGAGCACGCTTCACCAGCTCCAGCACCGTCTCGGATTGCTGTTGGCGCTTAAGCCTGAAGCGCTGGACCGCATGGCCCTGCAATCGCAGGTGCGGGCGCTGGGCAATGGCGCCGAGGCTCACGCGCCAGATAACACCGGAGAAGCCTCCCCGATGTAGTCGCTGATCTGCCTTACTGCCTCGCGCGCGTATCGGGTCACCCCGATCAGCGTGGCCGATGCTGCGCCATTCCAGTCGCCATAGCCAAGCAGCCAAATCGATGGCGCTGCGACCGACCGAACCTGGGTGTCATCCACGTCGATCCGACCACGAGCGTTGACAATGCCCAGTCCTTCCAGGTGCGACAATACCGGCCGGAAGCCGGTGCACCATATCACCGCGTCGAAGTTGCGTTCGCTGCCATCTGCCCACTGCATACCGGTGGCGGTGAAACGGACGGGTGGCGGCATGGAGACCAGTACGCCGCGGCGCCGTGCGTCCACCACCGGCGGCACCATCACGATGTCGCCAAAACCATCTCGCTGAATATCCGGCTCGCGTCCTTCCTGCTGAGCCCTCCACTTCTCGGTTGCGCGTGCGAAGAGAACGCGCCCGTCGACATCGTCGGCCAGGAAGGCTGGCTCCCGCTGGGTGATCCACGTGGTCTTGGCCACCTTGGAGACCTCGGCCAGAATCTGTGCGCCTGAGTTGCCGCTGCCGATGATGGCCACGCGCATTCCGGCGAAGGGTTCGGGATGGCTGTAGTGGGCCGAGTGCAGCTGCACGCCACCGAAAGCGTTCAGACCTTCATATCCGGGCGTGCAGGGATGCCGCCACGTACCCGTGGCGCTGATCACTGCACGTGTCTGCCACTGCCGGCCGTCATCTGCTTCCACCCGCAGCCGGCTCCCCGAGCGGCTGATGCGTTTTACCTGCACGGGACGGATGACAGGCAGCGCATACTTATGCTCGTAGCGCGCGAGGTAGTCGAGCACTTCCGCCTGCGACGGGTACGGTTCCCGGGTAGCAGGCATCGGCCAACCGGGAATCGAGCTCCAGCCCGCCGGCGAGAACAGATGCAGGGATTTCCACGCATGCTGCCACGCCCCGCCAGGTGACGTTTCGGCATCAAGAATCACATAGGACAGCCCGCTGCGACGCAGAAAGTAGCCAGCCGAAAGACCCGCCTGGCCACCTCCGATCACCACGACATCGACGCTTTCCATCGGGACTTCCTCATGCTGCAGCACCTAGGCGGTTCAGCGGCTCCGTGCATCGGCAGGAAAGTAGCTTTTGCCCAGGCGCAGGGCGACGTGGACCAGCAGAATCAGCACGGGCACTTCCACCAGCGGGCCGATAACAGCCGCGAAGGCTACCGGGGAAGCCAGCCCGAACGCCGCGATCGCCACGGCGATGGCCAGTTCGAAGTTGTTGCCTGCTGCGGTGAACGCGATCGCGGTGGTGCGGGGGTAGTCTTTGGCGATCAGCTTGCCCATGAAGAAACTGATGACAAACTGGATGATGAAGTACAACGTCAGCGGGATCGCGATGCGTACCGCGTCCATCGGAATCCTCAGCACATCGCCGCCCTTCAGGCTGAACATCGCCACGATGGTAAACAGCAGTGCGGCGAGGGTTACCGGGCTGATGGCGGGCAGGAACGTCTCTTCATACCATTGCACGCCCATGCGCGCCTTCAACCATCGGCGGGTGAGGAAGCTCGCCAGGAACGGGATACCAAGGTAGATCAGAACAGCCTCGGCGATGGTCCAGAAACTGACATCGATGACGCTGCCCTGCAGACCGAACACCGGCGGCAACCAGGACAGGAAGAACCACGCGTAGACGCTGAACAGCGCAATCTGGAAGATCGAGTTGAATGCCACCAGCCCAGCGACGTACTGGCCGTCACCGCGGGCAAGCTGATTCCAGACCAGCACCATGGCGATGCAGCGTGCCAGCCCGATCAGGATCAGGCCGGTCATGTACTCGGGGTAATCGCGCAGGAACAGCACGGCCAGGCCGAACATCAGGAACGGACCGACGATCCAGTTCTGCAGCAGCGAGAGCATCAGTACCCGTTTGTCGGCGAAGACCCGCGGCAGTTCCTCGTACTTCACCTTGGCCAGCGGCGGATACATCATCAGGATCAGACCAATCGCGATCGGGATGTTGGTCGACCCTATGGAGAGGCTGTTCAACGCGCTGGGCACACCCTCGAACAACGCCCCCATACCAACGCCGAGTGCCATGGCGGCGAAGATCCAGAGCGTGAGATACCGGTCCAGGAAGGACAGGCGGGAGGTATCAGTGGTCATGGGGATTTCCGGAAGGACGGTCAGTTGATCTGTGCGATCGGGTCGAGCCGGGCCTTGAGGGCCTCGCTGTCATCCCAGACGCGATCGGAGATCTCCAGGAAGGCCCTCAGGCGCGCCTTGATGATCTGGTGCGCGCGATCGAAGGCTTCGGCTTTCTCTCCGTCCGAGCCTTCAACGCCGGCCGGATCGAACAGGCCCCAGTGCACCCGTACAAAGTCGCCGAACACTACCGGGCATGCCTCGACCGCCGCGCTGTCGCAGACGGTGACGATCAGATCCATCGGCGCGGCATCCGCTTCGGCGAACTCGTCCCACGACTTGCTGCGAAGGCCGTCCACTGGGAAACCCTCGCGCTGCAACTGAGCAATGGCAAACGGGTTGACACGGCCGGCCGGCTGGCTGCCGGCGCTGAAGGACTCGTAGCGGTCTTGGCCCCACTTTTTCAGGGTCGATTCGGCCAACACACTGCGAGCGGAATTACCGGTACACAAGAACAGGACGCGACGGGTCATCTGAGCGATCTCTAAGGTGGGTTGGTCAGCAGCCTGCGGGGCGTTCACAGGCCTGTTCGTCGGCACAGCAGTTTTCAGTGAGGTAGGCCACCAGCTCGTTCATTGCCACGAACTCGGCCCGGTAGCAGATGGTCCGGCCACGTTGCTCGGCGCTGATCAGTCCCGCAGCCAGCAGTTCCTTCAGGTGGAAGGAGAGCGTCGCGCCAGGCAAGCAGAGCGTCTGGGCAATGTCACCGGCCAGCTTGCCGCCGCTGCCGGCCTGTACCAGCAGGCGGAAGATCGACAGGCGGGTGGCGTGGCCCAGGGCAGCAAGAGCGTGGGTTGCAGTGTTATGTTCCATAATTCTAGAATAATGGAATCGATATCGCAGGACAACCCCGTGCAGCAGATCCCCAACGTGGTCCCAGGTGCCTTGGACATCCCGACGGCCACCAAGCTCAACGACCCGGCGGCGCAGCCGCACCGCCCGCGCATCCTGATCCTGTACGGCTCGCTGCGGCCTCAGTCGTTCAGCCGCAAGCTGGCGCTGGAGGCGCAGCGGCTGCTGGAACAGCTCGGGGCGGAAACCCGCCTGTTCGATCCACACGAGCTGCCGATGCTTGACTCGGTGCCAGCCACCCACCCAAAGGTGCAGGAGCTGCGCCAGGCCTCGCTGTGGTCGGAGGGCCACGTGTGGGTCAGCCCGGAACGCCATGGCACCCTTACCGCGGTATTCAAGAACCAGATCGACTGGCTGCCACTGGAAGAGGGCGGCGTGCGCCCCACCCAAGGCCGCACGCTGGCCGTGATGCAGGTCTGCGGCGGTTCGCAGTCGTTCAACGTCGTCAACGCGCTGCGTGTGCTCGGCCGGTGGATGCGGATGGTGACGATCCCCAACCAGTCCTCGGTCGCCAAGGCCTGGCAGGAGTTCGACGACGAAGGTCGAATGAAGCCTTCGGCGTACTACGATCGCGTGGTGGACGTCATGGAGGAACTGGTCAAGTTCACCCTGCTGGTGCGTGGGCGCAGCGACTACCTGGTGGACCGTTACAGCGAGCGCAAGGGGGCCATCGAGGCGGCGGCGCTGGCGGCCGCTGCAGGGGTGGTGGAAACTGTTTTTAACGAGGAGGAAAGTGCGTGAACGCGGTCATCTACCACAACCCCAAGTGCGGCACCTCGCGCAACACTCTGGCGATGATCCGCTTCGCCGGGATCGAGCCGGAAGTGATCGACTACCTGGCCCACCCGCCCAGCCGCGCGCGCCTGGTCGACCTCATTAGGGCCGCGGGCTTGAGCGTGCGCGACGCCATCCGCCAGAAGGGCACTCCTTATGACGAGCTAGCACTGGGCGATGCGGCACTGAGCGACGACGCGTTGCTTGATGCCATGCTGGCGCACCCAATACTCATCAATCGTCCTTTCGTGCAAACCGATAATGGCACGCGCCTGTGCCGGCCTTCCGAACTGGTGCTGGATATCCTGCCGAAGCTTCCCGGACCATTCCGGAAGGAAGATGGAGAGTTGGTGGCCGAGCACAGGGGAGGCCCGGCGACCTAATCTGGGTGCTGGGCCGGGCTGGCCGCCTTTGAGAACAACCGGAGATCCTGCCCCATGCCGACGCTCCATCCCGCAAAAAGCGAAAGTGCGTGGCGTGACTTTCTGGTGTTCCTATGACTGGGACTGACCTCGTTCGGTGGCCCGATTGCCCATCTGAGCTACTTCCGCCTCGAGTTTGTCGAGCGCCGCCGGTGGCTGACGGACCGTAGCTACTCGGATCTGGTGGCCTTGTGCCAGTTGCTTCCAGGCCCAGCCAAGCAGCCAGGTTGGGGTGTTGCTGGGCTTGGCCCGCGCCGGCTGGCTTGGCCTGCTGGCCGCCTGGGCAGGTTAATCGCATGGGTCAGGTCGCGTTGGCGCTGCACCAGTTCGGCTACGCGCGCCGCCATGCGGTTGGAATGTTCGATGATGACCCGGATCTGCGAGCGCGGCGAGATCGGGCAGCGTCGAATCCCCGCTAGGAAGCGGATCCTGCCAGATCGGAGGGCAGCTGTCGGCCAGAAGTGGATACTGCAATCATTGCTGCCTGAGCCCACTCTCCAAAGGCAAGGGGGAGCGCCTGCTGTTCGCCCGCTGTCACATCAACTGCGACTAGCTGAAATCTTTGATCGCCTACCTGGCAGGGCATTGCGCGCACCAGCATCCTGTTCGATCTGATGACTAATGATTCTCAGGACTTGCTGCGGTACCGGTGTGCGGCTACCTCGCTATCACTACTTGATCAGGAAGTCATTCAGTGATTTTCCACTTGCTACCAGCTCGGCTATCCATCGCGGTTGCCGCCCTCGACCGGACCACGTCTGGCCGCGCACTGCAGGATTGCGGTACTTGGGAGCGATCTTGGACACTGTCGATTTGGCAGGCCTCCGATCACCTCGCTTCTTGGCGGTTTCGGAGGGCACGATCACTGAAGCGCCGTAGAGTTCCTCTATCGTGTATCCATGATCCTTGACGTACTTGTTGATCTTGGCGCGCATCGCTGTGGCCTTAGGGCGTGACAGCACCTTGGACTGCTGCTTCTCCGCCTGAGCAATCAGTGAGCGAAGCTCCTTGGCAGAAAGGCCGCTGATATCAATAGTCATGAATTCTTCCCCGATGTCGAGGCCCTAGCCTATTCTCAAATGACATTGCGTGTCACTCCATGTCCACTATGAGTCGCTCAATCTCAGGATCGACTACTAAAAAGTGGATCGTGTTAGCTACTCTCTCACTACACATGATTTTCACGTGGCATATGGACCTGAGGACTAAAGACGCGTCGTGAGTGATTGCTGTGGCGTCGCCAAGAGTTCTTTGAGATCGCCAGTTTGAGGCATTGGATGAATCGACGTTAGACTCAAGCGCTTTCCGTAGCAGATCAGGGAGGCAAGGCGCATAACCGTGAGATCAATTCCCTTCATTGTCGCTGCCGCGTTGGCGGGAACTTCGCTGGCTGCAGATGCTTCTGAGGATAACCTCCATAGAGATCCTTACTTTGATCCAGGAGGCGCCGTCAGGTTCAACTATGGCTGGCTCGACTACGGGCCGTCCAGCCGCCTGCAGCTTGAACTGATGCGTGCAGACCTTGACGCTGGAACCGGACCGTTTTCCTTCTCTGCCCAATACCGCTGGTACGATGGCTTCGACGCCGTGCATCACGCCTACGCGGGCTGGCAGTTCTCCGATGCTACCCAGCTCAAGGCAGGTATCCAGCAAGTCCCGTTCGGGCTGCTCCCCACCGTTTCGCAGAGTTTCTGGTTCGGCTCCGGCTACTACCTGGGCATCGAGGATGATTACGATCCGGGCCTTGTGGTGATTCACCGCAGCGGCAGCACAACTTGGCATCTTGGCTGGTTCTCCGGAGACGAATACGGGTCCGGGGCTCGCTACGATCGCTACTCCTTTGATGTCGCGCAGACCGAGGCGTTGCCGTATCGCGAGCGGCAACGACTGCATGCACGCGTGGAGAGCGCGCGCGACTGGGGCGGCGGCGAACTGTTGCTGGGCGCATCAGCGTTTGCTGGCAAGGTGCAGAACACTCAGACACGGCGTCAATACGGTCATCAGGGCGCGGCCCTCCACGCACAGTGGCAGCGCGATGGTTGGACCGCGCAGTTGCAGTGGGCGCGGTACCGGTATGACGTGCCCGGAGATCGCATCGCAATGTCGGCGTTCCAATCCCCCTTCCAGGTTGCAGCGCAGGCGGATGTGCCAAGCGCCAACATCGCCTATTCGTTCGGCCAGAAGGGCTGGCTGGATGACATCACCTGCTATAACAACCTCAGCATGACCCGCCCGGTCGGGCACCGCGCGGGCCTTCGTGATTCGTGGCAGAACGTGACCGGTTGCAGCCTGCAGAAAGGCATCATGCTCACCTATGTCGACTGGATCGCTGGCCGCAACATGTGGTTTGCCGGTGGTGATGGTATCGGCATCGACGAGGGAGGTCCTTCCCGCTGGCATTCACGGCTGAACTTCAACATCGGCTTCTACTTCTGATCGGCCTCGCGCAAGCCAGAGGCTTCTTCACCCAACAACACGGAGGTATCCATGCAGAGCACGGCTCCGCAACATCCCCCCGTTCGCCAGCGGATTCTTCTGCAGGTGTTCATTCCCACGGCAGCCATCGTCATCGCGCTGCTGGCGCTTGCTGCCATCGCGCCCGATATAGCCACGCGGTGGTTCACCGCGGCCAAGTCATGGGCTGCCAATGATGCAGGCTGGTTCACCATCCTTGCGGTGGCCGGCTTCCTGGTCTTCGTCGTCGGCGTCGCCATCAGCAGTTACGGCCGCATCAAACTCGGCCCTGACCACAGTACGCCGGACTACAGCTACGGCTCCTGGTTCGCCATGTTGTTCGCTGCCGGCATGGGCATCGGTCTGATGTTCTTCGGCGTTGCCGAGCCCATCATGCACTACGCCACGCCGCCGGTCGGCTCGCCCGAGTCGGCCGCAGCTGCCCGCCAGGCCATGCGCATCACCTTCTTCCACTGGGGCATCCACGCATGGGCGATCTACGCAGTGGTAGCGCTGTCGCTGGCGTACTTTGCCTACCGGCACAATCTCCCGCTGCGTGTCCGATCCGCACTGTATCCGCTCATCGGCGATCGTATCCACGGCCCGTTGGGGCATGCTGTAGACACGTTCGCCGCGCTAGGTACCATCTTCGGCCTGGCCACCTCGCTGGGGCTGGGCGTCATGCAGATCAACGCCGGCCTGAACTACCTGTTCGGCCTGGAGGTCAGTACGCTCGTCCAGGTTGGCTTGATCACCGTCATCACACTGGTGGCGACCGGCTCGGTCGTGGCTGGCCTGGACAGCGGCGTACGCAGGCTGTCCGAGCTCAACATGATCCTGGCGGCGGCGCTGCTGGCCTTCGTGCTGGTCTGTGGACCCACCGTTCACCTGATGCAGGCGCTGGTGCAGAACACCGGCATGTACGTTTCCCAGCTGTTCTCGATGACCTTCAACCTTTATGCCTACGAACCCACTGGTTGGCTGGGTGGCTGGACGCTGTTCTACTGGGGCTGGTGGATTGCGTGGTCGCCCTTCGTTGGCATGTTCATCGCGCGCATCTCACGTGGACGCACCGTCCGTGAGTTCGTGGTGGGGGTGCTGCTCGTACCGCTTGGCTTCACATTCCTGTGGATGACCATCTACGGCAACACCGCGTTGCACATGGTGCGGGCGGAGGGCATACAGCAGTTGGTGCAGGCGGTCTCAACCGACAGCTCGATGGCGCTCTTCGAGTTCCTGGAGCACCTGCCGCTGACCATGCTGACCTCTTCGCTGGCGGTCATCCTGGTTGCGCTGTTCTTCGTAACCTCAGCTGACTCCGGTGCCCTGGTAATCGACATGCTCACCTCGAAGGGTGAGCAGGAATCCCCGGTCTGGCAGCGGATCTTCTGGGCGCTGCTGGTCGGCGGCCTGGCGATTGCATTGCTGGTGGCTGGCGGGCTGGAATCGTTGCAGGCTGCCACCATTGCCAGCGCGTTGCCATTTACGATCGTCATGATCCTGATGTGCTGGGGACTGCTGAAGGCCATGCATCTGGATGCCACCAAGCGCTCGATCCTGCGCGAGGCACGTATCCTACCGGGTACCAGCGAGGATTGGCGGGCGCGCCTGCGCCTGCTGGCGCACAACCCGTTGAAGATCGAGGTGACCGGCTTCATCGAGCAGCGCGTCATTCCTGCATTGGAAGAGGTTGCCGCTGAGCTTCGCAAGCAGGATCTGCCGGTCCAGGTCTCCAAGGGAGAGGATGGTCGTGCGTGGCTACAGGTTGGCCATGGCGAGGAGATGGACTTCTTCTACTCCGTACGGCCCCAGCCCTATGAGCCGCCGACGTTCGCCCTGCAGGATCCCCGTCGGCCGGTCAGCGAGGGTACCCGTCATTACCGTGCGGAGGTCTATCTGCGGGAGGGCGGGCAGGACTACGACGTCATGGGATGGACCAAGGTTCAACTCATCCACGATGTGCTCGATCAATACGAGCGCCACCGTCAGTTCCTGGACAAGGTGCGCTCGTAGAATCTGCACACAGATGCCGCCCGGAGTAGCGGCATCTGCCTTGGGTCGGGCATGACCCTGCGTTGACGTGGCCTCGGCGCCCGGCCGTGCTATTGATGGTCGAACTTCCCAGGAAGTAGCCCATGCTCACCAGATTGAGGCTTGCAGCCAGCAAAGTTACAAAGCGGATGTGGTTCCGCTCGACCCTGTATGGCGCCCTAGGCATCATCACGGCGTTGGCGGGCGCGTTCCTGAAGTTCCTCATTCCCGTCGGCCTAGCCGCACGGATCGGCGCAGATTCCGTCGGCAACATTCTTGGCATTCTTGCCGCGTCGATGCTGACGGTAACCACCTTCTCGCTGTCCACCATGGTCTCGGCATACGGGTCCGCGTCCAGCAGCGCCACCCCGCGCGCGGCCCGCCTGCTGATCGAAGACACCCGGGCCCAAGGTGCGCTGGCCACCTTCATTGGTGCCTTCCTGTTCTCGATCGTGGGCCTCATCGCGCTCAGCACCGGCATCTACGGGGACAGCGGCCGGCTTGTGCTGTTCGGGGCAACCATCGCGGTCATCATTGTCATCACAGTGACGTTGCTCAGGGCTATCGAGCAGTTCTCACGCTTTGGCCGCGTTGGCGAAACCATCGATCTGGTGGAGCGGGCGACCAAAGCGGCAATGAAGCGCCGCGCCGCGGAGCCTCGGCTCGGCGGAGCCACTGCTGTCCCGGTAGGGGAGGGGGCGGTACTGCTGGTTGGCGATCAGGTTGCCTACGTTGAACATGTGGACGTCGCCCGGATCGACGGCATTGCACAGGAACATGATCTGCGCGTTCATCTGCTCTGCCAGCCGGGTACGTTCGCAACTCCGGCCCGTCCCTTGATAGCCATCGAGGGAAATCCACTTCCGGACGTGCGGAGTGAAGTGATCTCAGCCATTTCCTTTAGCGACGCGCGCTCCATCGAAAATGACCCACGGTTCGGGCTGGTCGTGCTTGCGGAAATTGCCCAGCGAGCCATGTCACCTGCGGTGAACGACCCTGGGACCTGCATCGACGTCATCGGGACATGTGTCAGGCTGCTCTGTGCATGGTCCAGCCACGCAGGGGACGCTGCGACAGGCGAGGTGCTGTATCCGCGCGTGCACGTGCAGTGTCTCGACGTACGCGACATGTTTGAGGACGCGTTCACTCCGATTGCCAGGGATGCCGCCGCGTCCCTGGAGGTCAGTATCCGGCTGCAGAAGGCCTTCGCAGCGTTGGCAGGGTCCTCGAATGAAGCGACAAGAGTCGCATCACAGGCGCATGCCCGCATCGCGTTGGAGCGCGGCCTATTGGCCATGGATTTCGAAGCTGATCGCGAGGCGCTTCGAGCCGTCGCATCTTATTTGACTCTGGAAGATGTGGACCACCGTTCGTAGTGTCTTCCTATCAAAGCCTTTGAAGCGCTGCGCTGGCTATCAGTGCTCGGCTGTGGTCTGGAGCACATCCGGTCAGCTCACCTTCCACAGCATGTATGCGGCAGTAATGAAGATCAGTACTGCAAATACCGTGTTCAGAGCTCCACGATAGTTGGCAAGCTTCGTCGAAATTGCTGCTCCTGCAGTACCGCCAGCCATCCCGGCAACGACGAACACTGCCGCGAGCTTCCAGTTGATCAGGCCTGCATGCGCGTAGTTCAGTGCGGTGGTCATGCCGAATGCGGCGACGGCGAGGAGCGAGCTTCCGACTGCGGCAATGATCGGCATTCCCGTCGCGGCCACAAGTGCGGGCACGATGAGGAAACCTCCGCCAATGCCAAAGAAGCCAGAAAGCCCACCGGCAGTGGCGCCCAGCCCAATCAGTGCGGGTGCATTGCGCCTGCCGAGCCGAGCGTCCGCGAAGCCAAGCGTGTTGCGCCTGCGAAGCATGGCGATGCCGACAATGACCATGACCACAGCAAACAGAGCCAGCAGTCTCTTGCCGTCGAACGCCTTGCCCAAGCTGGAACCCAGGTAGGCGCCCGCGATCCCCGCCAAGGCGAAGACCGAGGCACAGGGCCAGCGAACATTCCCTTTACGGGCATGCATCACCAGATTCGACACCGCATTGACCGCCACTGCCAGGGCGCTGGTGCCGATAGCCACATGCGGATCTTCCACCCCGACCGCGTAGAGCATCAGTGGTACCGCAAGGATGGATCCGCCCCCACCAACCACGCCAAGGACGAAGCCGACCAGGACGCCAGACAGGCCGCCCAGCGCCCACTGCAGCATAGATAGCGTTTCCATATGTCAGTCGGCGGACGCCGGACCTTGCTGCAGCCGTGTTGCGATGGAGGAAAGGTCGTAGCCTGCGTCCGAAGCAACAGACAGGACGTCAGCAAATGCCGCTCCATTGTGAACGACTTCCGACAGCGCCCACAGCATCGCAGCACGGGTGCCGGTTCTGCAGTACGCGACAACAGGGCGTGGCAGCGCGTCGATCAACTTGGCAAAGGTATGCACCTGATCATCGGTAATGACACCAGGCACTACCGGAAGATAGGCAAACTGCATGCCCGCCTGGTCGCAGGCAGCCTGCAGCGCATGGTGACTGGGCTGCTCCGGCTGTTCGTCGTCGGGCCGGTTGCAGATCACGCTCGCAAAGGCCTGCTCCTTCAGGGCTTCAATGTCCTTTGGCAGGAGCTGACCGGACACCTTGAGGCTGGCAGAGAGTGGCTTGAGGTTCATGGTTGTCCCGTAGTTGCGGTGGGGCGATGAATGAGGCCATGCAGGAGCACGCCAGCGATCATTGCCGTGGCAAAGATGATCGCGAAGGGCTGGCCGGTTCCCAGCAACGCGATGGCCGGGCCGGGACACACTCCGGCCAGTCCCCAACCCAGGCCGAATATCGCCGCACCGATGACCAGGCGCCGATCGATGATGCGAAGGGTGGGAATGTGCAGCGATGCGGCAAGCAGTGGTGTTCCTCGGGCGCGTATCCACAGGTAGGCTGCGCCGGAAGGAATCAGTGCGCCCAGCATGACCAGCGCCAGGGAGGGGTCCCAGGCGTCGCTCACATCCAGGAAAGCAAGCACGCGGGCTGGGTTGGCCATATCGGATACGACCAGGCCCAATCCGAAGAGTGCGCCGCACAGGAACGCGGCAAGACGGATCATGCCGGGCCTCCGGTCGCAATCTGTACCAGGGTTGCCGTGGCCATGCCCACGAGCATGAACACGCAGGTCGCCACCACCGAACGCGGCGATGCCCGGCCTAGTCCGCAGACACCGTGCCCACTGGTACAGCCAGCGCCAAGGCGAGTTCCGTAACCCACCAGCAGTCCGGCAATCACCAATACCACTGCTCCGTTTGCGGAGAGCGCCGGCAGGGGTATGGGCCTGGCCACCATTGCCAAGCCTGACGCCAGGGCAAGTCCCGCCAGGAACAGGGCAGCACTGCTGCGTCCGCCGTCACCCGGCATGCCCAGTGTCCTGGCAAGCAGACCCGAGATGCCAGCAACGCGCCCGAGAAGGAGTAGATAGGCTCCGGCCGCTGTTCCGATCATGGCACCGCCAGCGAGCGGCCAATACCAGGCCAGATGAGAGAGCGTCATAGCAGGTCCATCGGCAGCTTGAGGTAGCGCACGCCGTTTTCTTCGGGTTCGGGCAGATGGCCGGCGCACATGTTGACCTGCACTGACGGCAGGATCAGCCGTGGCATCGGAAGCGTGGCATCACGAGCCTCCCGCAGTTCCACGAACATGGCTTCACTCACGCCCTCGTGCACATGCATGTTTGTTGTCCTTTCGGCACCGATGGTTGTTTCCCATGCGAAATGGTCCCGGCCGGTGGCTTTGTAGTCATGGCACAGGAATACGCGGGCGGCGTCGGGCAGGGACAGCAGGCGCTGGATCGAGCGATACAACTGGCGCGCCGAGCCACCTGGAAAGTCGCATCGGGCGGTGCCGTAGTCCGGCATGAACAGCGTGTCTCCAGGAAATACGGCGTCGCCGATCACGTACGCCAGACAAGCGGGGGTATGGCCTGGCACGTGCAGCGACATCGCGTGCAGATTACCGATGCGGAAGGAGGCACCGTCGGCGAACAGGCGATCGAACTGGCTGCCATCCCGCTTGAATGCAGTGCCGGCGTTGAAGACCTTGCCGAAGGTTTCCTGGACTGCGGTGATGTGTTCGCCAATAGCCAGCGCGCCTCCCACCTGCTCCTGCAGCCATGGAGCCGCGGACAGGTGGTCGGCATGCGCGTGGGTTTCCAGCAACCATTGCACCTGTAGGCGCTCGGCCCGCACGTAGTCCACCAACGCCGATGCGGAGGCAGTGGAGGTGCGGGCTGCGGCCATGTCGAAGTCAAGGACGCTGTCGATGATGGCGCACGCTGAAGAAGATGGATCGCGTACGACGTGACTGGCAGTGAAAGTGGCAGGATCGAAGAAGGTCTTTACATGAGGCGAGGGGAGCAGGCCGGCACGGGCATCGTTGACGACGCGGACAGCCTGCTCCAAGGGGGCGTCTACCGCTACGGATTGGTTCACGACTGGCTCCGGGGGGATTGGTTGCTTAATCCTTACATAGTTACATAAGGTGTGCAACTATAGAAGCATGCTAGACTGGGCGCCTTCCCCATGGTGTTTGCATCACATCACCCGGCCAAGTTGCCCTTACCCGTGACCAGCCCCCCATTCAGCCCGTCAGACCTAGCCACGATGAAGGAGCGCGTGCCCGAAGTGGCCGAGTTGCTGCGCTTCATGGCCACTCCCTCCCGCCTGTTGCTGCTGTGCCAGCTCGCCCAAGGTGAAATGACGGTGAGCGGACTGGAGGACGCCACCGGCATCCGACAGCCGGCGCTCTCTCAGCAACTGGCCGAACTCCGCCAACGAAAGCTTGTAGCGACCCGACGGGAATCGCGGTCGATCGTCTACCGCATGGCAGACCCGCGCGTTGCAGCACTGCTGGGCGCGATGCATGGGATCTTCTGTGCGGACGATACATCAACTTGAAGTGGCCTAAGGCGTCTAGAAGGGACGGGCTAGACTCACTGACCTAGGGGAATTTAGGCCATCGGCGTAGTCTGCCCCAAAACCAATTGACCGCAGCAGGCTCGAGGTCTGCTGCGGCCTAGGGATGTTTATCAGGGATGGGGTGGATGTCTGCTTATGGCCGAAAGCGGACGTTGGGCCGGCGGGTAGGCCAGCGGCTCTGCTGTCCAATTACCGGAACATTGAGAACTTCGCTGCCGAGCGGGCCCCACACCGTCCGATTGAATTCCCATTTATGCACGCGAGTCGCCGACTACTATTCGAAGCGCTGCTCCATCGCGTGATGCTCGGACTCATCCCACCTGCGCTCCCGCTCGATTAGAAGGTCGAGGTCCGCGACCTTCTCCACCACCAGGGTCCTGACCTCAGGCGATTCATGCGTAATCAGCTCGCAAAGCGCCTGCTGACGGGCCTCGATAATCGGAACGCGTGAGTTCATCCAACTGTTCGGCACGGCTTGGCCGAAAGCGAACTCGATCAGGCTCGATTTGTCAGACGCACTGTCGAGAAGCCGCTTGAAGTGTTCACTTAGTCGAACCGAGGATGTCGAATCGTCGACCACCCCCGATCCGTCCTTTGCCTCGTAGACGCGGATGTTGCGCGCAACCAACTCCTGCCGTCGAGCATCATCCCCGCACCACGTCAGGAGCTGATCGATGCGTGCGAGATTCAGCGACGGCGAGGACTCACCGGATCGCTGCCGGAACAGCCAGTCCACCGCGTCGGACTCGGGATCATCACGTTCTATCTTGAGTAATGCATCTAGCAGCATCTCCGGACGCGCCTCGATGAATGACGACAGCACCTCGGAGTAGTTTTCCCGCGAGAGCCGATATTTCTTGACCCCGTCACAGAGTTCACCGACAAGCCGGGCCACCTCGTCTTCGGGCGCCCCAGGAGCAAGCGCTTCTACGATCAGCCTGCCTATACCGTGGTGGGCAGGCCGGTTCGCGTCGTCGGACCGATCACGCAACAGGTGACCCAGTGCGAATCGAATGGCAGAGAAGATCTCAGGCCCCGGGACATATTTCCGGTCGGCCCTCGCGTGTAACCGCATGATGAGCATGTCAAACGACGAGTGGTATCCCCCCGGTAGTTGGCAGACCGCATTCGTAAGCGCTGAAAGCTCCACGTCAGACATCGATTCATGACGTCCGCCATTGCCAACCGCCTCAAAATAAGTTGCGGGCACGCTGCCACGTCGGGCAACGTCGAGCAGCCGCGCACTCACCCACGGCGTAATCCGCGTGGATAGAAGTAGCCAAACGCTGTAAGGCCTGAGCTTATCTTCCGTCAGCAACTTCTCCTGGAGACGGGGCAGCAGGGCCGAATCCCGCTCCGCGATCGCCGACAAACAGCCTTCGATGAACTGGATGCTAGCGCGGTCTGGGGCATGTGCCTTGAACGACCGGATCAACTTCTCAACTAGGGCTTCTAGATCGCCGTGGGCTTCGGCGTAGCCATGACCTAGCCAAGCCACCGGTCTCGCGTAAGTCGCCCAAACCTGCGACGCTAGCCGCTCAAACAGGCCCGGGTTGGATGCGAGCGCCCGCCCTAAAGCGAAGACGCGGTCCCGCAGTTCGACCCTTTCTGCCTGATAGTCGGCGCCTCTACGGTGCGGATGCGCCCATTCGTCTACGAATGCGTAGGCGTTGATCTCAGACTCGAGATCGGAGGGCGCTGCCAGAGACCGCAGCCCCTCCAGGCGCCGAAGCACCGCCGGATGAAGACTCGCGCCGTCGTACTCGAGAGTCTGGCCGATGGCAAACCAAACTGCAGGCCACAGCCCGCCTGTGGCATACGTTGATAATAGCGCTTCCAAAGCGTCGAAACAGCCAGCACAGGTCCAGAGCTGTCGAAAGTTCGCTGCGATCAGAGACTTCGCCCACTCGCGCGAGTCATCGTTTGATTCAAGTATCGGATCGAGCAGCGAAAGGAATCCGTCATACCAGTCGCGTCGCTCCTGCCCGGATTTGGGCATCCAACCTGGTCCGCGGTTGCGTGCGCCGAACTGAAATCCTCCGAATGACGTCCACGACCGAGCCTCAAAGGCTGCGCGGAGCAGCTCGCCAGCGATCTCGCGGTCACGAAGCTCACCACTCGCAAGCAGGCTCCGCACAAGCGCCTGACGCCGCGCCGGGCCAGCCATGGTTCCGGATAGATGCAGCTGATGGAGTTGGCGCAACCGACCCACGACGCTGTCATTGTTCTCTCCACCACGCTCAGTCCGAGCTATAGAGAGCAGGACAGTCGCTGAGCGGTCGAAAGCCTCGTCGTCATAAGCCAGATCGACGAGGAGCCGGACGAAACGCTGAACGTTAGGATTGGCGCGGTCCGCGAACCCCGGAATATGGGCCGATTGCTCGATCGCGTCAAGAAGGACATCCGGGAAAATCGGAGCCACATAGTTGAGAACCACGAGGTGGTCCTCGCCGAGTGTCGCGAGATTGGCCAATGGTGCACTCGACTCGACCCAAGTGAGGGCCAACTCGCGAGCACGTTCGTTGTCATGAAGATATCCGAGGCGGTGAGCACAGGACTGGAGCAGCCGGATGTTTCCGGGACGCAGTAACTCGCGGTTGATGTCATCAGGTTCGCAGTCATCCAATGCGCGGCGCGCGAGCCGGTTTGCGAGTGCATGCGGCAGCACTGCGCGCCAGCTTCCTCGTCTCTGGGCGAGCTGCCTGCGCACAAGCTCAGCTTGGGCGCGCTGTAGGTCGGCGCGAGATACCTCAGATATCGACGAC
This sequence comes from Stenotrophomonas maltophilia group sp. RNC7, assembly GCF_030910085.1. Taxonomy (NCBI): domain Bacteria; kingdom Pseudomonadati; phylum Pseudomonadota; class Gammaproteobacteria; order Lysobacterales; family Lysobacteraceae; genus Stenotrophomonas; species Stenotrophomonas maltophilia group sp. RNC7. The sequence continues at coordinate 27,583 of NZ_JAVFVN010000281.1, forward strand.
AGGACCCCGAGTTCATCCCCGTACTCTTCGCGTGAGACGTTGAACGAGTAAACCAATGATAGAGCCGTTGCTGCCCGTAGTAGATCCGCTGACTCGCCCTTGCGCTGCTGGAAAAGCCGCAGGAAGAGCTGCTCGTCATTAAAGCTTGTAAGCGATTCGTCCGGTTCCACCCGGTCAGCAAGCGCCAGCGCCAGTCTGGCGTTGCCGCCGGCGAATTCGGCAATACGCGCTGCATTGAAACGGTCGAGCTTGTGGTATCGCCGAAGAAGAAGCTTGGTGACTGTCTCCTCGCTACTTGGCTCGATATGAATGACATCGGTCTCCTCCGGTCGATCGTCAGAGATGTCGTACTCGATGGTAAGCAGGCGCAGTGGAGAGGAGCTGGCACTGAGCTGCTTCTGCAGAGACCGGTGCGTCTGTGGTGGGCAGTTGTCGAGGACGACATAGCTCGCCAGCTGGTTAGCGATCAGGTAGGTGACCACGGCTGATGCGGAAGGTGTCAGGTCCTCACCTAGATCGGCGTAGAGGACGTCAGTTGCAGGCAGTGCGTCATCCCCAACATCCTCTTCGAACAGGGCCTGTGCAAAACGTGTCTTCCCCACGCCCGACAGCCCTGTAATTCGCACGGCGCGAGAGCCTGACCGCAGCCGCGTCCGCGCCAGTTCTATGCCCTCCATGATTGTCATCAAGTTCTTTTCGCTTGAGCTGCCATCGCTCACGCAGCGATGCGCGTCGGACAGAAACTCGTCCTTATCGGCCTTCGGTGTCGAGGCCCAGCGACCATAAGGGCGCCAGCCCGCTAGCGGCTTGCCAAGCTTTTCCCGCGCCCAGAGCGCAACACCGGGATGGCTCTTCAGCCACAACGCAAGCCGGTCGGCTCCATAGAAGTCCAAGTGAAGCTCCTCGCCCGCACCATATGTCTTCAGTGCCTGCTCCATGCCGGCGAGGCGCCCCTTGTACATGGTCGCCGAGCAGCTGTCCTTGCCGCTGACGATGATGTAAGCGCCCTTCTCATCCGCAAGTGCCTTGATCGAGTCCTTAAGCACACCCGCCTCGAGCATCTCCCGTTCGCAGCTCCCGCGGCTCATGCTGTGCTTCTTCACCTGAAACCCGGTATGCGCACGGGGGATGAAGGCTGGCCGCACGAGAGGAAGTGCTGTCGCCACGCTAACGTCCAGTCCGCCGTCAGCTGCTTCCTGCGCCCCGCCGGCTTGCACGCTCGACCGGGGAATTCCCTGCTCGCGAAGCTCCGCTTCCGCTAGTCGAGCGACCAGCTCTCGCAGCTGGCCGTCGTCCAGGGTGGTGATGTCGGCAGCGGCTAATTCCAGGAAGTCCATCAGTCTCTCGAATTTTCGGTGCGGGCCCTCTCGCCCATAATGCCGAGGGTGTGACCCGGGTTGTAGGGGCTTGACTGACGAAGCTTCTAAGTTTCGAGTAGGTTGCTAACTTGAACAACTCTAGGTCCCGCACCTTTTGGTCAAGCCGGGGCCTGGTCCGGGTAGTGCAGCTGTCTTTCAGATAGCCTACCGCTTGTCTATCGCAACTATTGCGACCGTAACAATGTCCAACCGCCATCAGCAAGCGGTTCAGCACCAAAGCTGGTCGGGCATGCCGGCTGTTAGGACGGGCAGGGTCTCCTAGCATAGAAGAGCCCGAGCCGTGCCCGATGCAGACGAGACTCTTCCTACGCCGCTTCGTAATAGAGGCACGCTCTACGTCGGTTATTGGCCGGAAGTTGACACTAGCAATTGCTACCGAGACAACGCGCTCCGGATCCCCGTCGATTCCCGAAAATGATGCCACGGGCCCGCGTTGAGACGAAGCGCGCGCCCGCCGATCGTAGCAGCGCCAGGAATTGTGTAACCGCTCACTCAATCCGCGTTTGAGACCCACCTATAGCGTGCTACGCGACAGCTACTGAAGGAATGACGCCGTGCAACGGCGAGGCGTAAGGCCGAAGCTACCCTGCCTCGATGATCAGTACAACGAGTTCATCGGCTATTTGCTGGCACTGGGAACACACAGGGGATGGATACCTCGCGACGTTCCTCAGTACTCCAGACGCTCTGGACACCATCCTAAGTTCGCGCCGGTCACTGCGCTGCCTGCTCCGGAAGCCCTGCCATAACACGATGATGTTCGGCGAATCCAAGTTCATCAAACACCGCCTTGAACTTGATCAGGCAGTAACCGACATCTACTCACCGAAGTCGGTCAAAGTGTTGGCATCACCGTGAGAGTGATGCGCCAAGTAACGGCTTAGAGCCAGGAATGACCGATCTTACGCAGCTAGCTTCTCCACTGCGGCTTTAAACGAATCTTGCTGCTTGGTGAAGTAGAAGATCCGCTTGGGCAATTCATCAGTACTCATAGCAGTCTCCGGCTGAGTTTTCTGCAATCTGGAACACCTTCGAATGGCCTGTCGCATATCTTCACGATCAATACGCTGTCAACCTTCGTCCTCACGACGCTGATCGAGCACCCTCAGCATCTCATCTATCCAAGTTCCGGCATGTACCACCATGCGCAGGCCAATCTTGACGACTTCCTTTGCTCCCGAGCAAAGCGATAAGTGTCCCTTAGCAGGTACGCCCGACTGCAGTCACACTTCCTCTTGGATGTGGAAGCCGCCAACTCGCCCCAGCGGGCTGCCGCCTCAGTCAATGCTGAAGCGCTAGTTGCCCTCTCAATTCCGTGTCAGCGCGTGACCGCAGCTATCTCTTCCGCTAGACGTCGATCATTCCTCCAGCCTCTAGATACTGTCGTACCGAAGAGAGCCCATCGGTTCCTCCGCTACACATGACAGCTAAGGCGGTTTCTCCCTTGAAGAGGGCGCCAGAGTTTACTTGACGCACCCATGCGTTTGCCTGCAGCCGATTGGGAAAGATGGTGTGTAGCGCGCGATAGATGCCAATCACGTAGCTGATTCTCTGAATCGCTTGAGTTGACCGCTCACCCATGGCAACAGCGTCCAAGCAGACATCGCCTCCCCCGGCAGCCAGTCCAAGAATGGATAGCTGCTCCGAGGTGGTAAGTGACCAGGCCTGCGCGATTTCTGAAAACGCCTTCAGAGCCGGTCCCGCAAGACGCGGATTGTTCTCGGAGAATTGCGAGCTCATGGTGTGGGAACTTGGGAACGCCTTGGCAATCCTACTCTGAAGTTGAGTGTGCGTGCCTCCGAGCTTTGAGCATGACTGAATGAGCTGATCCAGCACCCAGCACCCAGCCCCACGTACCACTTGCCCACGGACAGAGCACGCTCACCGCGCTGTCGGAGCTAACTCCGTTGCGGGCTCTACCAGGTGATCCCGCCAGCGGCGTACCAGCAGGCTCACGCGATGGACAGATGCCCGGCCACGGCGCAAGGTAGCGGCTTGTAGCGACTGCAGAAATGACGCCCCGTATGAAGCCAATCATCTTAGCGCTGGATCTGGAGGGAACACTGATCTCCAACGCAATCAGTCAGATCCCCAGACCGGGCCTGCACGAGTTCCTCACACGCGTGCAATCGCAGTTCAATCAACTGGTGTTCTTCACGACGGTTCCGGAGGACCGAGTGCGCAACATTGCTGAACTTCTGGTCCGCGAAGGCAGTGTCCCAAGCTGGTTCACGGAGCTTCCCTACGTCCGCTGGTCTGGTGGAACAAAGGATCTGGCTTTCGTCTCGCCGCGGATTGGGGAGGCTTTGCTGCTAGATGACCACGGACCGTACGTGAGGTCTGGTCAAGAACATCTTTGGGTTGAGGTTTCGCTATTTGGCTCGCCTTACCCTCCTGAAGACGACGGTTTGAAGCTCGCATACCAGAGGCTGACCGAGCGTGTGGCCGCTCTAGACCGCGATGGCAGATCGCCGGCCGCGACGGACCCGATGTAGCCACCAGGTCCCCGGTCGTCTTGGAGCGAGCGCAGGAACCTCCTGCGCGGCGCCTCTGTCCTAGCTTGTCTACTACTGATGTGCAGATATGCGCACTCAACGCGCCAAAACTCCTGTTAGTGAGCACATTTCTGCACACAAGGTACATATGACCTTCCACTCTCCATCAGAACTCGTAGAACTACTGGGCTCTCGAATACGAGATCGCAGGCTTGCCGCCAACATTTCGCAGGCCACACTAGCGGACAAGGCAGGAGTCTCTCGACGCGCATTGATTGAGCTTGAGGCAGGACGCGGCTCGACGCTACTTACGCTGGCTGCAGTTCTTAAGGCCCTCGGGCTTCAAGATGAATTGATCCAACTCGTTCCTGTGCCTTCGGTGAGCCCGATGGCGATGTTGACCCTCAAAACGCCCAGAAAGCGTGCTCGTTCGCAAGCTAGAGACACTGTCAGCGGCCACTTCGAGCGCCGAACAGACGACGATCCGCATGCGGATTGATGGGAAAATTCGTCATAGATTATAAAGAATGCAGGCGCAACTACTGCTTCTCCACCGTCGATTAGATCCATTACTGCCAGGCAGCCGCGTTGCATCGCCTCCTTCCGTTTGCGCATTTCCACGACGATTGATTCCACTTCGTCTCTTGTGCGCTACTTCGGCAACACTTGAGTCCTAACAGCGCATGACTGCGAAGTACTTCTACGACAAGGCTTCAAAAAAGTATGTCGCTCTCCAGCCCGATTCTCCCCCGCTGCTTTCCCGCATCAGGTATTTGCGTCCCGCAGGAAATGGTTTAGCGTCTTGAAGATGAGCCCCCGAGCCATCCAGCACCATGTACTTCAGTCCCGTTCAACGGCAGAGCTCACTGAGCGGATTACGAATGAACATGGCCTGTTCGTTCCGGTCACGGAGGCATGGCAAGTGATGGGGTTTAGGACCTACGCCGCAGCGAGGCGCGCAGCCGCTAGTGACAAGCTGGGGATCCCGGCATTGCTCTTGCCTGGTAGGCGAGCACGGGTCATTCGCTCGGGTGACTTGGCCGAATGGCTGTTTGAGCAGTACAAACGGCCCAAGGATCTGAACACAAAAATTAAAGATAAGGAGCACGCGCACTAAGTGGCCGACCCATAGAACGAGACCCGTGCTTGCGGAGCACGGGTCTCGGGAACCGCTAGGGTACGTCTGATTTCTACGCCAGACGACCCTACGATACCACCTCGTGGGGCCCCGTCAAGGCGGGGAGGCCTGGCTTTTTGCCAAAATTATGGCCAGATTGCCGAAGTTCGAACAGCTGCTGGAGTCGATGAGCGGGGATGCCTCGGCACCGTTCATCCAGGCCGGCGATCTTTTACCCTGCGCGGAAGCGTCTTGGCAGGTTGGTTGTCGCCCACGGACCGCGGCTGACCTAGCTAATTTCCAAAGCGAACAGGAAACCATCACACATCTGCGCTCAATTGGTCTGCCGAAAGGCGGTGTGGAATATGTCATCCAGGCCCTGAAGGCCCCTCCGAGTCGAAAGGTTGGTGGCCCTCACCAAAGGAGCAGGGTCGGCGAAATTCGGAGCTACGTGCAGGGCGGGTTTCGCGCCGTTCCCACCGCTGCGTCGATCCAGTTTGAGTCGAGTTCGGAGCACGACTTTGCAATTTGCTTGGCCGCTAATCCGTCCACGCTCTTTCTGATCGATCAGCCCACCACAATTCTTGCTCCATGGCCTACATCGGGGGGCCGGACGCGCAGCTATCAACACACGCCCGACTATCTTGCAATCCATCGGGACAATGTTGTTGCATATGAGGTGAAGCCATTGGGCGTTCTGCGGAACCTACTGCAGGACAACCCGCATCTATGGGCATACGAAGGCGGGCGATTCACCTACCTTCCAGCAGAGAAGCACTACCGTGCCCTGGGAATTGTTCACCGCGTCGTGCCCTCTGAGACCATATCTTGGATCTACTCGGAGAACCTGAGAATACTCGCAAGCCAGGCTGTTGCCGATTTGCGGCCAAATGCCGATACAAATGCCCGCATAAGAAGAGCTGTTGAGAAGCATCAACCTACAAGCTTGGCGGCACTGGTTGACCGACTTCAGCTTGACACCGGGACGGACGTCCTTCGAGCCATATTGGACAGCGAAGTGTACGTGGATCTCCAACGCTGCAGCCTCTGGGATGCCGAGAACACAGTGATCTGTAGCAACGAGGCCGATGCCCGCCACGCGGGGTTGGCGATACAGGCGATGTCCGCTGAAGCGTCTCGAGGGAGCGATGTAGCTTGGCTGACCTGTCATCCAAAGCATCTCCCACTGGTTGGTCTACGCCTTGCGATCGCGACAGGAGCCGACACCTCTGAGTTCTCAGAGATCAACACATTTAAAAGGCGCACTATAGAGCGAATCAAGAAGGCATACCGCGAACGCGGTCTGGCGGGACTGTATCCGAACTGGGATAAGTGCGGGAGAAAGCGCAAATACACGGATGCGGATGAGAATTTCGCGATTGATAGAATCAGGATAGACCGAGCAAGTACCAATCACGATTCCGTTCAGCAATCGTACGCACGATACAAGCTTGACCTAGCTGATGCCGTCAAACAAGGGCGCAGCCTCCAGCTCATCAGTCTAAGCATGTACTACCTTCTCTGGAATCGTCGACGGCATAACACCAAGGATGCCTATGGCGTCGGAGGAAAGCGTAAGGCGAGTTCAGACTCTCCCTATGGCGATCCAAATGATCAGAAGGCGATCTGCACATTGCCGTTTCAGGTTGCGCACAGTGATCACTGCGCCCTTCCAGTGTTCTGCCAAGAAAGCGACAAGCTGCCCCAGCTCAGTAGCTTGGTCTGCCATTTGCACAAGGAGGTGCTCGCCGCAGTGATTCGATTCGCGCCTGCAAGCACAACTACATTGGCACTACTCATTCGTCAGTGCGTTCGACGGCACGGCTATCTCCCCCGCTACATCTACTCCGACTTGGGCTCCGACTACCGCAGCAAGCAGTTCGCCGTATCCATGGCGGAGCTGGGGGTGTCCGTCATGCGCCGGCCCTCAGCGAGCGCAAAGTCTGGCAGTGAGATTGAGCGTTACCACTGGACCATGCAGGAGACCGCGATCAAGGGTGGCATTGGTTACGTACCGTCGGTCAAGAGCCGTCGGGGCGTCTCGTCCTCCCATCAGCCGGAGAATCTTCCTAAACGAAAGCTCCGTGATCTCCTGGCGGATATCAACATTGCCGTGGACAAGTTCAATGATGGCTCCGCATACGAGAATGGCATCAATCTGATCGAACTGCGTCAGCAGTCTGAGGATCTCTACGGACCGCAGGGAGTTCCCTGCGCATTGGACTTCAAATTCTACGTCAGCACTTCGCCGTTCATCGGCCAAATCAGCGGGATGACCGAGGCTCGCGGCGCGATACGCTGGCAAGACCGTCGGTACTACTCACCGGTGCTGGCAGGACGTTCCATCAGAGTTTCGAAGCTGGATCCTCGTCTTGATCCTGAATCTGGCGGCTCGGTCATGTACTTCTGGCTGGATGATCGATGGCATACGGCAATTTGCCGGGAGCGGCTGCTCTCTGGGGGGAGAAGCCTCGAGTCAATTCTGCTGGAGGCCGCACATGACTGCACTGCAAAGTCGGATTCAGGCGGCCTTCTTCCGCTTCATGAGGCCATAGAGTCGGCCCGCCGCGCAAGGGCTGCGGACACTGGCTGCAGCCGTTCGGATGCCGCGCTGCCTTCCGGGCTTGGTGTAGCGGTTAGCGACAGTTACCAGCCTGAGCAAGATAGCGACTCCGAGCAGCTTCGGTCCAACTCCTCACCCCATAGCTGCGCCGAGAGTCAGTTGAACCCTGCGTCCGACGGCAAGCGGCGCTCACCTTGGAAGGCTCATCCCATCGACGATTGGGATGGGCTGGACGTGATCGATGTTCACGACGGTGATGCGATGTGATCGAGTGCCCAAAGACCAGATTCGTGTCGGAGCTTGAGAGCCTTACGCCCTCGTTCTCTGAGTCGGCAATCATGCATGAGAAATTTGCGTTTCTCTGGCGCTACCTCCAGAGGTTCACAGCTGTGAGTAATGGGGGGGACATCATTCTTATAGTTGGGCCGTCCAACAGCGGAAAATCCCAGCTCCTGGCACTACTGACCAGGCATCTTAGGGAGAACTTGTTTGCCGCCGTCGAACCAGGCCACTTGCCGATCATCGGCGCAAAAGCTAATCCTTCCCGCGACTCCCGGATGACACCAAAGCAGGTGGCGTTGGCCCTGCTGGCAGACGGTGGTCACGTTCTGTATGACCCCGAGCGCCAGGAGAAGACGGGTTTTTATCCGAGTATGAAGCCCAGCAGCGAGGATTTGCTGCATACCCATTTGTCTGAGCTGGTCTTCAGACGAGCCGTCCGCTATGTCATCGTTGACGAAGGACAACTTATAACGCGCTCTAAGGACAAGTTGTTTGCCGCGACTCTGCTGGAGTCACTCAAATCCCTGGCCGGGTCGAATCGGAACTTGGTTGTCTGCGGGGGTTACGACCTCCTTGAGCCAGCGCTTGCCCTGCGCTCGCATGTTGCCGTCCGTACTATCGTCCTGCACCTGGCTCCCTACGAGCCAGAGACCGGGCTGCTTGAATGGAGGCGAATCCTGAAGACCATGTCCAAGAGCGAGAAGCTGAATGGTCTGGGCAGATTTCTCAATGACTCCGCTCTGCAGCTGTTGACGGAATCGCACGGATGCGTCGGTGTGCTTGAGCGCAGGCTGAAAGACAGCCTGGCCTGGTCAGCAGCACATGGGCTTCCACTCGATGAAAGGATGTTCGTTGAAAGGCGGCCCATCCGGCTGCAGTGGGAGGCACAGCGCAACGACATCGAGCAAGGGAAGGCGCAACTCGCGCAGGTTGAGTGGGGTGCCACTGAGCACGGTGAGATCTTCTTGGTGACTGCTGCCGAAGCGGGCGCACCCTCTTCATCACAAAAGCCAGGCATTCCAAGAACGAAGAAGCTGAAGCCATTTCAGAGCAGGCCCAACAGATTTCCGGCGGCGCGATGAGCACATTCCTCCTGAAGATTGAACCTATTGGCCTGGGCACGGCGGAGGTGGAGTCATTCGCATCATTCTTCTCGCGCCTGGGAGCGGCTAATGGCCTTTCATGCTTTCAACTAGACAAGCTCATGAGGCGAATTCGCGAGCACCAGGGGGCAGCGCGAGAGCCTAGCAAGATAGGCCAACATCCAGCTCGACTGGACATGCGAGCGCGTGTTGCCTCTGCTGAGCTTCTCAGTGGAAACAGTGATCTCACTCGGCTTACTCTTCTTCCACTGTCAACCAGCGATGGAACATTGCGCCAGAATTCTCTGAGGGCAGCACGAGCGTGGTGTGAGCAGTGCATTCAGGAGGACCTCAGGCAGGAGCTTCCTGCTTACGATCGTCTGATCTGGTGCTCACGATTCATACTCAGGTGTCCGATACACAAAGTGATGCTGCGCACTGCATGTCCGGTTTGTAGAAGGCTCCAGGACTCTCGACTCCGCGACGGCGGCTATAGCAAGTTCGGTTTGGATAGGTGCAGCACGTGTGCCTCCACTTTGATTGGACCAAGCTCTGATCTGCGTCCCGAGTTCAAGCCGTTCTTCGGTGAAGCAGAGCTTCAGGAGATTGTTGCAGCCATCTCCATTGGGGAACTCAGGAGCATAGACACTGCGTGTCTCCAGACATTCTATGGAGCATTGAAGGACTACGATCAGCAGTACGCGAACGCTACACACAGCCACGGGATGATGCCGAGGATTGCACCGTGGTCTTTACCCACGCTCTCAAATGTTGTTGCTACAGCATGTAGATACCAAGTTTCAGCTGTCGCACTGCTCCGTGATCCTGAGCAAGCCGCACAGCACGTAAGCAGGCTCATGTTCGCCGAGCAGTCTGTTTCAGGAAGAGTACGAATTAAGGTGGAAGCTCTTCTACTTCAGTCAATTCGGAGGTCACTGGAGGCAGGGCTCGCTACTCCTGCTGGTCAAGCTATACCTACTCTCGCCCAAATCGGGTCGTTGTATTCCATGAGGTGCCTCGACTTCGCTGCGTCATTCCCAGAGCTCTCCAAGCGATACTTGGAGAAGACCCGAGCGCAGGCTGCGCAAATCCTGGAGTCCTATTAGGAGAGATGGACGTGAGCTTCCCAGCCTTGGGTTCACTGGCGCAGAGCGTCTTAATCAGTGCGATGTTCAACGGAGAACATCGCATTAACGTGGCACAAAGGCTATTTGAACTGGGGCTACAGTATCGTCGAGCGCGTACGGTGGCCCATGAGATTTCTGGCTGCGGAATCGCAGTGGTCAACTGGGGTATCAAGGGCTACTTGGTGGAGCTGGACGAGCCTCTAATTGCTTGGTGTGTAGCGCTTCCGCTCTTGAGGAGTCCAGTCCGTCAGATCGTTAGAACTGCGCACCGAGCGAACCTGCCTGAGTATGTGCGGCTCGCGGGAACAACAGCCCTTGCCTGCATCGTCGGATCCACACCGCCAGCGACGAGGCGGTTGGCGATCTTCTCCGAGGACGCTGATGGCTATTTCGACTGTAGCTCCCCACCGAGCTTGACCGTAGATCACCTCGATGAGGTAGAGCTCTGGAGCATCCCGCCGGCGGCGATCGCACAAGGGATCTGCCACGTAGATCCGCTCTCGCTCTTTCTTTGCCTGCGTGGATTGAGCGAGCGCCCCAACCTAGCCGAACTTCGTCGCGTCATCGGGGAGTTGTTGCAGGTCCATCATGCCGCCTCATGCTGACGCCTTCACTGAAGATCAGCCGGGGCAGCTTGTACTACGTTCATATCGTTGAGCGCTCCTGTGCCTGATCTGACAGCGCGCAGTCGAGGGCTATCAGAGATTGTGTCGTCGGCAGTCTGGAGCCGTCCTAAGCTCCAGAGGCTGAATTATTCCTTCGGCTTTGCATGCGCAGACTCAATTTCGAATTGAGCCCATGGCGAGTCCCGAAACTCCCAGCAGGGTATGGGTCGGAGGGTTGTCGTCCCACGCATCCTTCACGGCCCTAGCCAGGCAGGCCCTCTTTTCACCGTCGATGTCAGCGATATAGGTCCTGATTTGAAATACGTCGGAGAAGTCATGTCCGGCGGATTCAAGTGCGGACTTGAGGTTTTCAAAGGACCGTAGAACTTGCTGGGGAAAGGGGCTCCTTCACGACCCCATCCGTTTCAGAAGCCCAATGTCCGGAGGTGAAAAACAGCTCATGCGACGTAGCGGGCAACACGAAAACGCGGCTGTAGCCGAAGGGGACCGGGTTGTGAATCTTCGGCGGGTTCATGAACTCACGTGCCATGTTTCATTCGGGCAGGAGTGATTCCCTCTACCAACGCCGCAGGCAGCTGGTTAGATGCCGCAGCTGTCGGAAGACATGCCATGGCACGTGCCGCAGCATCAGCTCACTGCGCGTATGCTCGGGTCTTGATGAGCGTGGTCCAGGCGCAAGGCTACGCTACAACGGGGCCGACGTTGCGATCTTGATAAACAGCTCGGCCTTGGCATTGCCCTTCCCACCGCAGAGCCATCTAGGCCCAAGCGCGTCACCGAGGAGACGCCAGCTCGCCTGCCAGCTGCCGCCACTAGGCGCTTGGCCTGCAAGTGATGATTAACCAAGCACTCCCGTCTGCCTCATCGGTGAACCACTCCAGAAAAGCCGTGTTCTGCGCGGCAGTCAGGTTCTTCAGGCAAGCCCTGATCAGGAGTCTCTTTACCCGGCCTCCGGCGCTCTTCTGAGTGGCCTCGAGGAGCATATCCAATATAGGTCGTAACCATGTCCTGTGGACTGGCTCCCCTCGTCCGTGGCCGCCACATATCGCCAAAGTTATGCAATTTCAATGACTTATATATCGATAACAGCGTGGCCGACCGGATGCGCCAATTTTTACTGGAGAACGGCGCCAATCTTTAGCGGACTGCACATTAAACCTTTGACGCGCCGGCTGCATCCGATCCTCAACGCCCCGCTGGAATTGCGCATGTCCCGCCCAATGCTCCGAGTCCTGCTCATGCTCATCAGTGCCCTGCCCTTCGCCGCCATCTCCGCCAGCCAGGACCAGGCCAACGACCAGACCCGCCGCCTGATCCGCCAGATCATGCTGGAGCAGCGCATCCCCGGGCTGCAGATTGCGGTGGTCAAGGACGGGCAGATCGTGCTCTCCGAAGCCTACGGGCTGGCCAACGTGGAGAACGGTGTGCTTGCCTCGCGCGACACCCGCTTCCCGCTCAATTCGGCCACCAAGGCATTCACCGGCGTGGCTGCCGCGCAGCTGGCTCAGCAAGGGCAGCTGGATCTGGACGCGCCGGCCTCGCGATATCTGGGTGATCTTCCGCCAGCGTGGAGAGACGTACGCGTACACCAGCTGCTGGCGCATACCTCCGGCCTTCCGGACATCCTTGATGCGAACGGGCTGCTGGGCGGAGGTTCCGAAGCACAGGCATGGGCGGCGGTGACAGCTCGACCGCTGGAAGCGGTGCCCGGGCAGCGCTTCGCTTACAACCAGACCAACTACGTACTGCTGGCACGAATCATCGCGAAGCAATCCGGCATGCCCTACGAACGTTTCCTCGCCACCGGCCAGTTCAGCAGCGCGCGCATGGCCCGCACCACCTTCGGCGACAGCTACGACCTGATTCCGGATGCGGCGACGATGTACAGCCTGGCCCCGCGTGCCACCGACGCTGTAGACGCGCCGTCCCGCCTGTCGCATTGGTTCTACGACATACCGCCTTCGCTGTGGGCTGGCGGCGGCATCCTCACCACCGCCGACGACACTGCGCGCTGGCTGGTCACGCTGACCGAAGGCCGGCTGTTACCGGAGACGGCCCTGCGGCGGATGTGGAGCGCAGAGCGCCTGACGGATGGCCGCGCCGGACCCTGGGCCGGCGGATGGCCGGTGCTGCGCGCATCCCCCGACCTGCAGGTGGCCGGTATTGGCGGCGCGCGGTCGGCCTTCGTCGTGTATCCCGACCGCGACGTCGCGGTGGTGGTGCTGACCAATCTGGTCGGCGCCAATCCACAGCAGTTCATTCCGCGCATTGCCGATCTCTATGCGCCTGCGGTGACCGTGCCCTGAGGCTGCCGGCCAGCGGCCGGCACTACCGTCGGCTCAGCCCCGTGGCCCACCCATCACCGGCAGGATCACCCCGCTGATGTAACTGGCGCAGGCCGGCGAGGCCAGGAACACATAGGCGGGCGACAGCTCTTCCGGCTGTGCAGGCCGGCCCATGTCGCTGTCCTTCCCGAACTCCGCCACGTCTTCGGCCTGCTTGTCGGCGGGGTTCAGCGGCGTCCATACCGGCCCCGGCGCCACGCAGTTCACGCGGATGCCGCGCGGCAGCAGCTGGCTGGCCAGCGCCTTGGTGAATGCATGGATCGCGCCCTTGGTGGCGGAATAGTCGATCAGCGCCTTGCTGCCGAAGATCCCCGTTTCCGAGCCGGTGTTGATGATGCTGGCGCCTTCGCCCAGATGCGGCAGTACCGCACGCGCCATCTGGACGTAACCGCCGATGTTGGTCTGCAGGGTTTCCTGCAGGTGCGCGTCTTCCAGGTCTTCCAGCCGCTCGCAGTGCAGCTGGAACGCGGCGTTGTTGACGAGGATGTCGATGCCGCCGAACGCCTTGGCCACCTGCTTGACGGCCTTGTTGCAGAAACGCGGATCGCGCACATCGCCGGCGATCACCACGCAGCGGCCGCCTTCGCGTTCCACGTGCTGGCGGGTGATGTCCGCGTCTTCGGCCTCGTCCAGGTGCAGTACCGCCACATCCGCACCTTCGCGCGCGAACAACACTGCCACCGCACGGCCAATGCCGGAGTCGCCACCGGTGACGATCGCACGCATGCCCTGCAGCTTGCCGCTGCCCGCGTAGTCGGGCGCAAGGAAACGGGGCGCCAGCTCCAGTTCGTGCTCGTGCCCGGGCTTGGCCAGCTGCTGCGCCGGCATCGCCTCCGGCTGCCGGCGTGCGCCGGCCTGGGTCGCGGTCTTCTTTGTTGCCTTCTTGGCCGCGCGGGCGTCCTTGGCCTTCTCCTGGTCCTGCAGGCGCCGCTGCCGTGCAGCGACGCGTGCCGCCCGTGGATCACTGGCGGCTGCCTTGCGGGTTGCGGTCTTCACCACGCGCGGGCGATCAGGGTCGGCGACCGCCTTGGTCGGGGTGCTGCCTTTACGCACTTTCGGCGATGCCTTACGGCGGGCGGGGGTCTTCCTGGTGGTGGCCATGCAGGTCTCCTCGGGAGGGAAAGGGGCTGCCGGCCAGCGGCCGGCACTACCGGGGGGCGGCCCATGCCGCTTCTGCAGTGTCTCCACCCACGCTGTTGGCGGCGGTGAGCGCGCCGTGTCCACGATGTGCACGGCATTCATTCCGCCACCACGTCTGACGTCGCACCCTGCACGCAATCAAACAAGGAGTGCCTCCATGAAACATGCCATCGCCACCGCCGCCGCCTGCTTTGCCCTTGCCGCCTGCAGCAGCACGCCGATGGCCCAGGTGCAGCCGATCGACGGCGTGATTTCCGGCCAGTGCCACAGCGAAAGGGTGCGCGGCGCGGTGGGCCTGGCCGCCTCGGACGCCACCGTGGCCCGCGCACGCGTGGACAGCGACAGCCTGCACGTACGGGTACTGCGCCATGACGGTCCGCGGGTGCCGCCGGCCAGCGAAGGCGGCGACCGCCTGACCATCGAGAAGGGCCGGACCAACAACATCGTTGCGATCTACTGCGGCTGACGACTGCGACTGAGCCGCCGCGCCCGGCGCAGCACTTTCAGCGTGGCCTGCTCCCACTGCCGCGGGCCGCGCAGGCCGGCCAGCGAGACCAGCTCACCGCGCTCCCAGCCGGCAAACACGCACGGGTCGATGTAGGCCTTGCGGCACACGGCCGGCGTGTTGCCCAGCCGTGCCGCCACTTGGCAGACCACTTCGCGCTGCGCCCTGGCCAGCGCGCGCTGGCTGGCCGGTTCCGGCAGTTCGGTGGCGGCCAATGCCTGTACCGCCGCCAGCGTGCCGCCCCAGGTGCGGAAGTCCTTCGCGGTGAAGTCCTCGCCCATCACCTCGCGCAGGTAGTCGTTCACCGCGCCGGAATCCACCGGCTGCAGCGCGCCTTCGTCGTCGCGGTACTGGAACAGCGCCTGCCCGGGCAGCTGCTGGATGCCGCGTACCAGCGTGCCCAGCCGCCGATCGCCCACCACCACCTCGTGCAACTGCCCGGATTTGCCCCGGAAGCGCATTCGCACGCGGCCGCCGCGCAGCAGGTCCAGGTGGCGGTTGCGCAGCGTTGTCAGCCCGTAGGATTTGTTTTCCTGTGCATAGCTTTCGTTGCCCACCCGCACCAGGGTGTCGGCCAGCAGGGCCACCACCACCGCAAGCACCTTGTCGCGCGGGAAGCCGGGCTGCTTCAGATCGCGCGACAGCCGCCGCCGCAGCGTGGGCAACGCCTCGCCAAAGGCGATGATGCGGTCGAACTTGCCGGCATCGCGCTCCTTCGCCCAATCGGCATGGTAGCGATACTGCTTGCGTCCACGCGCGTCGCGGCCGGTGGCCTGCAGGTGGCCATTGGCGTGGGCACAGATCCACACAGCGGTATACGCAGGTGGAATCGCCAGCGCACGGATGCGCTGCAGGGTGGCGGCATCGCGAACCGCGTGGCCATCGGCATCGCGGTAACTGAAGCCCTTGCCGGCGCGGCGCCGGCTGATGCCTGGCTGGGTGTCATCGACATAGCGCAGGCCGGCCGCGCGCGCGGCCTGTCGTTCGGGGGTAGAGGAGGTTGGCATGACCGCAGTGTCGCCGTCGCGATGCCGCGAACCTGTCGATAACAGAAGACAAACACGTGAGGGTCGGTTCGCCGCTATGCTCGGGCTTTCACAATCCCTTCCGGAGTCATGATGTCGTTCCCGATTCGCGCCCGTTCGCTCTCCGCCCTGCTGCTGCCTGCCGTGCTGGCCCTGACCGCCTGCCAGGCTCCGGCGCTGGATGAACAGGATTCGGCCACTGCCCATGCCCAGCAGGCGGCCGAAGCCGCCAAGGCGCCGGCCGACGAAACCGGCAAGGCCACCGAGGCACCGCCGGTCGGCACCTGCGATGCCAGCCAGGTGCAGAGCCTGGTCGGCCAGGCCTACGCCGACGCGCTGGGCAAGCAGGCGCAGGAAGATGCCGGTGCCCACCAGCTGCGCGTCATGAAGCCCAATGACGTCGCCACCATGGAGTTCCTCGGCGACCGCCTGAACATCGAAGTGGACGACAAGGGCCTGGTCAGCGGCGTGCGCTGCGGCTGAGTTCGACCGCGCGCCGGCACGGGGTTGCCGGCGCGTTCTGTTGCACCTGCAACCGTGTATTGCGGCGCTGCAGCAACCTGTGATCTAGTCGAGGCATCCGGTGGCCTCACGATGCGCTCCAGGGAATGAGCGGGGACGAGTGTCGCCGCCAACCCTATACGCATCGAGGTAGAGATGGCCCCCCGCAACCGCCAAGGGCTTTACGACCCGCGCTCCGAGCGCGATGCCTGTGGATTTGGCATGGTCGCCCAGCTCGACGATCAACCTTCGCGCCTGTTGGTTGATACCGCCATCGCCGCGCTTTCGCGCATGACCCACCGCGGCGGCGTCGCCGCCGATGGCCTGACCGGCGATGGCTGCGGCCTGCTGCTGCGCCGCCCCGATGCGTTCCTGAAACTGCTGGCCAGTGAAGCCGGCATCGCCGTCGCCGCACGCTTCGCTGCCGGCCTGGTGTTCCTGCCGCACGATGCCGAGGCTGCACACGCCTGCCGCACGCAGCTGCAGGCGCAGGTCGAAGCGGTCGGCTGCAAGGTCGCCGGCTGGCGCGAGGTACCCACCGACGACAGCGTCTGCGGCCAGCTGGCGCGCGACACCCTGCCACGCATCGAGCAGGTGTTCGTCGATGCCGGCGTCGGCCAGGATGATGCCGGCTTCGCGCTGGCGCTGTTCCTGGCCCGTCGCCACAGCGAACAGCAGCTGCGCGACCATGCCGACTTCTACGTCACCACCCTCACCCCGGATGCGATCAGCTACAAGGGCATGGTGCTGCCGGACAAGCTCAGCCGCTTCTTCCCCGACCTGCAGCGCCGCGAACTGGCCTCCAGCGCGATCGTGTTCCACCAGCGCTTCTCCACCAACACGCTGCCGCGCTGGCCGCTGGCGCACCCGTTCCGGATGCTCGCCCACAACGGCGAGATCAACACCATCGAAGGCAACCGTCGCTGGGCGCAGGCGCGCAGCAAGGTGTGGAAGACGCCGCGCTTCGACATCGCCGAGTTCGATCCGGTGATCTCCATGCATGGTTCGGACTCGCAGAGCCTGGACAACATGCTGGAGCTGATGGTCGCCGGTGGCATGGAACTGATCCAGGCGCTGCGCATCCTGGTGCCGCCGGCCACCCAGTCGCTGGAGTTCAAGGATCCGGACCTGGCGGCCTTCTACGAGTTCCACGGCCTGAACAGCGAGCCGTGGGACGGCCCGGCCGGCATCGTCGCCTGCGACAGCCGCTACGCGGTGTGCACGCTGGACCGCAACGGCCTGCGCCCGGCGCGCTGGATGCTGACCGCCGACCGCCACTTCCTGGTCGCCTCCGAAGCCGGCGTGTGGGAAGTGCCGACCGAGCGCGTGGTGCGCAAGGGCAAGCTCGGCCCCGGCGAAATGGTGGCCATCGACCTCAAGCGCGGCGACCTGCTCGATTCGGATGCGGTGGACCGCATCAACCGCGGCCGCGCGCCGTACAAGCAGTGGCTGCAGCAGGGCGTGACCTACCTGCAGACCGAACTGATCGACCCGTCGCTGGTGGAAGAGCCGTTCGACGAAGCCACCCTGCGCAGCTACCACAAGCTCTACCAGCTCAGCAGCGAGGAAGTGGAACAGGTGCTGCGGCCACTGGCCGAGACCGAGCAGGAAGCCACCGGCTCGATGGGCGACGACACACCGATGGCCGTGCTGAGCCAGCGCAGCCGTCCGCTGTACGACTATTTCCGCCAGGCCTTCGCGCAGGTCACCAACCCGCCGATCGATCCGCTGCGCGAAGACTGCGCGATGTCCCTGTCCACCCAGCTCGGCAAGGAGACCAACATCTTCCATGCCGGCCCGGAGACGGTGAACCACGTCATCCTCAACTCGCCGGTGCTGAGCCAGCGCAAGCTGCGCCAGCTGCTGAAGATGGACCAGTACGTGCAGGCCAACCGCCTGCTCGACCTGTCCTACAGCGAAGACGAGGGCCTGCGTGCCGGCATCGAGCGCATCTGTGCCGAGGCCGAGCAGGCCGCGCGCGAGGGCATGGTGATGCTGCTGCTGTCCGATCGCTACCCGGTGGCCGGTCGGCCGATGGTGCATGCGCTGCTGGCCACCAGCGCCATCCACCACCACCTCTCGCGGCTGGGGCTGCGCTGCGACGTCAATCTGATCGTCGAAACCGGCACCGCGCGCGACCCGCACCACATGGCCTGCCTGCTCGGCTTCGGTGCCACCGCGGTGTATCCGTACCTGGCCTACCAGACCCTGTTCGACCTGGGCCGACGTGGCATCCTCAAGCTCAGCAAGGGCGGCGAGCAGTCGCAGATCGGCCGCCGCTACCGCAAGGGCATCTACAAGGGCCTGTCGAAGATCATCTCGAAGATGGGCATCTGTACGGTGGCCAGCTATCGCGGCGCGCAGCTGTTCGAAATCATCGGCCTGGAACCCGAGGTTGTGGACATGTGCTTCCCGGACACCGCCTCGCGCATCGGCGGCGCCGGCTTCGCACGCCTGGATGCCGACGCGCGCGAGCTGTGCGCGCAGGCCTGGGATGCGCAGCAGGGCGTGGACGTGGGCGGCCTGCTGAAGTACGTGCACGGCGGCGAGTACCACATGTACAACCCCGACGTGGTCACGACCCTGCAGCGCGCCGCGCGCAGCGGTGACCCGCGTGCGTGGCAGCAGTACTGCGATGCGGTGCACGCGCGCCCGCCATCGGCGCTGCGCGACCTGCTGGAACTGGTGCCGGCCGCAATGCCGGTGCCGCTGGACGAGGTCGCCCCGGCCAGCGCCCTGTTCCCGCGCTTCGATACCGCAGCGATCAGCCTCGGCGCCCTGTCGCCGGAAGCGCACGAGGCACTGGCCATCGCCATGAACCGCCTCGGCGGCCGCAGCAATTCCGGCGAAGGCGGCGAAGATCCCGCACGCTATGGCACCGCCAAGCGCAGCAAGATCAAGCAGGTGGCCTCGGGCCGCTTCGGCGTCACCGCCGAATACCTGGTCAATGCCGAAGTGCTGCAGATCAAGGTCGCGCAGGGCGCCAAGCCCGGCGAGGGCGGCCAGCTTCCGGGGCACAAGGTCAACGAGCTGATCGCACGCCTGCGCTATGCGCGTCCGGGCATCGGCCTGATCTCGCCGCCACCGCACCACGACATCTATTCGATCGAAGACCTGGCGCAGCTGATCTACGACCTCAAGCAGGTCAACCCGACCGCGCTGGTGTCGGTGAAGCTGGTCAGCCATGCCGGCGTCGGCACGATTGCCGCAGGCGTGGTCAAGGCCGGTGCGGACCTGATCACCATCTCCGGCCATGACGGCGGCACCGGTGCGTCGCCGGTCAGCTCGATCCGCTATGCCGGCGTGCCGTGGGAACTGGGCGTGGCCGAAGCGCATCAGGCGCTGCTGGCCAACGACCTGCGCGGGCGCACCCTGCTGCAGACCGATGGCGGCCTGAAGACCGGCCTGGATGTGGTCAAGGCCGCGCTGCTGGGCGCGGACAGCTTCGGCTTCGGCACCGCGCCGATGATCGTGCTGGGCTGCAAGTACCTGCGCATCTGCCACCTCAACAACTGCGCCACCGGCGTGGCCACCCAGGACGAGCGCCTGCGCGAGAACCACTTCACCGGCCAGCCCGAACGCGTGGAGAACTTCTTCCGCCTGCTGGCCGAAGAAGTGCGCGGCTGGCTGTCGTACCTGGGCGCGCGTTCGCTGGAAGAGATCGTCGGCCGCACCGACCTGCTGCGGCAGATCGAGGCCGCGCCCCGTGATGGCGTGCGCGTGGACCTGTCGCGGCTGCTGGCCGACAGCCGCTACGAGGGCAGCCACTGTGCCGCCCAGCGCCTGTACGAATCGCCGGACAGCCTGGCCACGCAGATGGATGGCCTGCTGGCCCCGGCCATCGAGCACAAACGCGGCGGCGAACACCGCTTCCTGATCCACAACACCGACCGCAGCATCGGCACGCGCCTGGCCGGTGCAGTGGCACGCGCGCACGGCAACCAGGGCATGGCCGAGGCGCCGCTGGAACTGCGCTTCCGCGGCAGCGCCGGGCAGAGCTTTGGCGCGTTCAACGTCGGTGGCCTGCACCTGGAAGTGGAAGGCGAAGCCAACGACTACGTCGGCAAGGGCATGGCCGGCGGCCGGCTGGTGGTGCGTCCGCCGCGTGGCGCCCGCTTCGAGGCTCGCAGCACCGCCATCATCGGCAACACCTGCCTGTATGGCGCTACCGGTGGCGAGTTGTTCGCCGCCGGTCGTGCCGGCGAACGCTTCGCGGTGCGCAATTCCGGCGCGCTGGCGGTGGTGGAAGGTGCCGGTGACCACTGCTGCGAGTACATGACCGACGGCGTGGTGCTGGTGCTGGGCAAGGTCGGGCTGAACTTCGGCGCCGGCTTCACCGGTGGCCTGGCTTACGTGCTGGACGTGGACCGCGATTTCGTCGACCGCTACAACCACGAGCTGATCGACATCCATCGCGTCTCCGCCGAAGGCTTCGAGAACTACCGCCAGCACCTGCACCGCCTGATCGGCCGCCACCGCGAGCTGACCGGCAGCATCTGGGCGCAGCAGATCCTGGACGAGTTCCGCGACTACATCGGCAAGTTCTGGCTGGTCAAACCCAAGGCCGCCAGCATCGAGTCGCTGACCGAAACCCTGCGACGCGCCGCCTGATGGTAGTGCCGGCCGCTGGCCGGCAACCCAGGATCACGTAGTGCCGGCCGCTGGCCGGCATCCGGAAAACACCACAGAGTCCGCCATGAGCCGCAAGCACGCCTTCCAGTTCCTTGACCTGCCCCGCACCATGCCGCAGCGCATCCCGGTGGAACTGCGCACGTCCGGCGACTGGGGCGAGCTGTACGGCAAGTTCGGCAAGGAAGACGCCCAGTACCAGGCGGGCCGCTGCCTGGACTGCGGCAATCCGTACTGCAGCTGGAAGTGCCCGGTGCACAATGCCATTCCGCAGTGGCTGCAGCTGGTGCAGGAAAACCGCATCCACGAGGCCGCCACGCTGTGCCACAGCACCAATCCGCTGCCGGAAGTGTGCGGCCGGGTCTGCCCGCAGGATCGGCTGTGCGAAGGCAGCTGCACGCTGGAGGAATTCGGCGCGGTCACCATCGGCGCGGTGGAGAAGTACATCGTCGATACCGCACTGGCCAGTGGCTGGCGCCCGGACCTGGGCGCGGTGCAGCCGACCGGCCACAGTGTGGCGGTGATTGGTGCCGGCCCGGCCGGGCTGGCCTGTGCCGACCGCCTGGCACGCGCCGGCATTGCCGCCGTGGTCTACGACCGCTACGAGCAGATCGGTGGCCTGCTGCAGTTCGGCATTCCCAGCTTCAAGCTGGACAAGGACGTGATCCATCGCCGCCGTGAAGTACTGGAAGGCATGGGCGTGCAGTTCCGCCTCGGCGTGGAGATCGGCCGTGACCTCAGCGTGCAGCAGTTGCTGGAGACCCACGATGCGGTGTTCGTCGGCACCGGCGCCTACCGCTACACCGACGGTGGCCTGGTCGGCCAGGACCTGAAGGGCGTGCTGCCGGCGCTGCCGTTCCTGGTGCAGAACAGCCGCATCGTTGGCGGCGATGACCCGAAGGGCCGGCCGATCGCCGGCTGGGAAGACACCATCGCCCTGCCCGACCTCAACGGCAAGCGTGTGGTGGTTCTGGGCGGTGGCGATACCGGCATGGACTGCGTGCGCAGCGCGGTGCGGCTGGGCGCGGCCAAGGTCACCTGCGCCTATCGCCGCGACGAAGCAAACATGCCCGGCAGCGCGCGCGAAGTCGCCAATGCACGCGAGGAAGGAGTGCGCTTCCTGTTCAACCGGCAGCCGCTGTCGATCGAAGCCGGCGCCGACGACGAGGTGATCGGCGTGACCGTGGTCGAGACCCGGCTGGGCGAGCCCGATGCCAATGGCCGCCAGAACGCGGTGCCGATCGAAGGCAGTGAGTCGCTGCTGGAGGCAGACGTGGTGATCATCGCCTTCGGCTTCTCGCCGAGCGTGCCGGCGTGGCTGGCGGAACTGGGGGTGGAAGGCCAGCCCAATGGCCGCATCCTCGCCGGCGGCAAGGACCGCCTGCCGTTCCAGACCGCGCATCCACGCCTGTTCGCCGGTGGCGACGCGGTGCGTGGTGCCGATCTCGTGGTAACCGCGGTGGCCGAAGGCCGCGACGCCGCTGCCAGCATCGTCCGCCTACTGGCGCACTGAGTCCGGCAACAGCAGCACTTCCAGCAGCGCGCGCAGTTCGTGCGCCTCCACTGGCTTGGCCAGGAAGTGGTCGATGCCCGCTTCACGGCAGGCCTCGCGCGTGCGTTCCAGCACGCTGGCGGTCAACGCAATGATCGGCACCGGAGCACGGGCAGCGCGGGTATCGCGACGGATCGCGCGCGCCAGCGCGAAGCCATCCATGTGCGGCATATGGCAGTCGGTGATCACCAGGTCGAACGGTTGCGCCTGCCAGGCCTCCCATGCCTGCAGCCCGTCGCTACAGGTGTAGACCTGCAGCCCCAGCTCGCACAGGCGCTGCTCCAGCAGCTGCAGGTTGGTCGGATGGTCTTCGACAACCAGCAGCCGCGCCGGCGGCAGCGCCCGCGGCGCAGCCCTCGCGGGCACTGGTGCGTCCCTGGCTGCCACAGAGGCCGCCAGATCCAGATCCAGCCCTACCGTGGTGCCCTTGCCCTGCATGCTGCGCAGGTGCAGCTGCCCGCCCATCGATGCCGCCAGCTCACGGCAGATCGACAGACCCAGCCCACTGCCGCCGAAGCGGCGCGTGGTCGAGGTCTCGGCTTGTTCATAGGCGGCGAACACCGCCTGCTGGCGCTCCACGCTGATGCCCACGCCCGTGTCGGTCACCTGCAGGCGCAGTCGCTGGCCGCCGTCGCGCTGCTGCAGCACGCGGACCTGCAACACCACGCTTCCCTGCAGAGTGAACTTGAGCGCATTGCCGGCCAGGTTGAACAGGACCTGCCGCAGGCGCAGCCCGTCAGCCAGCGACCAGGGCTGCAACGTCGGGTCGATCTCGCTGCACAGGTGCAGCCCGCGGCTGGCCGCGACGGGCATCAACAGCTGCTGCACCGCGTGCACCAGCGCCGCCAGATCGGTCGGACGCAGCTGCAGGGGCGCCGGCTGCAGGCGCTGGCTGTGCAGCACATCGTCGAGGATCTGCCGCAGCATCTGCGCTGCGTCACCGACGGTGGTCAGCACCTGCCGCTGGCCCGCATCCAGGTCCGTGCCAGCCAGCCGCTCCAGCATGCCCAGCAGGGTGCTCATCGGCGTGCGGATCTCGTGGCTCATGGTCGCCAGGAAATGGCCCTTGGCCAGCGCCGCCTGCTCGGCCGCGCGGCGCGCCTCGGCCAACGCCGTTGCGCGCGCCTGGGCTTCGCTGACGTCCATCCAGTAGCCGCTCCACTCCACGCTGCTGTCATCGCACGGCAACGGTCGTCCCTGTGATCGGACCCAGCGCCAGCCCTGCGCCGACCGGGTGCGGAAGGTAACGTCGATCGGACCGCGTACGAGCGCGGCCGCTTCGATGCTCGCCATCACCCGGCTGCGGTCACCGGCATGCACGGCCGCCAGCAGCTGCAGATGGTCGATCCGCTCAGTCTCCACGGCTACGCCGAACAGTGCCTGCACGTCGCCGGCGATCTGCGCCAGGCTGTAGTGGCCGGTTGCCGAACGGCGCGCCTGGTAGACCACCGCCGGCAGGTTCGCGGTGACTTCATGCAAGCGCTGCTCCAGCACCCGGCGACGCACGCTCTCGCGATGCACGCGCCAGTAGCCGAAGGCATGCAGCAGTATGAGCGCGAGCAGGATCAGCGACACCGGCACCAGCCAGCGCAGTGCCGAACCGGCGGGCCGCGCACGTGGCAGTTCCGGCAGCCAGGCACTGCGAACCGACGCCCGACGTGCATCGCCCTCCCGCTGCAGCTCCCGGTCGAAGGCAGCGACCACCGCGGCACAGGTCGGTACGGCGGCCAACACCAGTGCATCGCCGAAGCCCGCGGGTGCTGCGATCACCAGAGGGTCACCCGGCACGGCGCGAAGCGCGGCTTCGACTTCGGCGAGATTGGCCACCACGGCATCGACCAGCCCGGCGCGCAGCAGTGACAGCGCGTGGTCCAGCGGCGCCGGTGCCAGCAGCTGCGCACCCGGGGCCTGTTCGGCCAGCAATGCGTCCAGCGGCAGCCGGTCCGGGCTGGCCACGCTGCGGCCACGCAGTCCCTCCAACCCCAGCACTGGCGCTGCACCCTCGCGCCGCACGATCACCTGTGGCACTTCCAGGTAGGGGCTGCTGGTCACCCAGCCGGTCGGCAGCTGTGCGCGCGGCCAGCCCAGCAGCACCTGGGTGCCAGCCGGCAGCGGGTCATCGGTGAGCACCGCTGCGGGCAATGGCTGCGCATGCTGCACTGCCTGCGGGCCCAGCAGCGGCAGGTAATCCGCAGCCAACCCCGCAAGGTCGCCCTGCGCGTTGTATGACAGCGGCGGCCGATCGGAACGCCATGCCACCTGCAGTGGACTCGCACAGCCGGACGCAGCAGCGATGCCGGGCAGCAACAGCGATGCCATGACAGCGGCGACGGCGCGGCGGCCGGCGACATTCACGGTAGACATCCTCATTTCGCGGGCAGGAACCACGGCCGCGCAGCGGTACCGCTGCCAGCCACGCTAGCGAGGCGCGCTTCCGCGACAATGAGAAAAATTGGAAAAACATCCCTATCGGCGAATGCCGACATACACTGCCGCTTCTACCCGTCCCTACGGAGCGCTCGATGCGTATCGGCCTGGCCGCCAACCGTCTCCATCACCACGATGCGCGCGCCGCGCTGTTCCGCTGGCTGCGTGCCAGCGAGGCCGGGCTGCGTGAACTGGGGGTATCGCTGCACGCGGTCGGGCGCACCCACGATGCGATCGAACGGCAGGGCTTCCTGGCCGGCTACGGCGGCCTGCACCGCTACCCCTACGGCCGCGAGGGTGGCCTGATGAAACTGGTGGCCGAAGTGGTTGGCATGGGGCCGGAGCGCACCCTGGACGGTGCGATCTACCTGATCGACCCGGTCGATCCTTCCTCGGTGTTTCCGGAGGCAACCGCGCTCAAGCGGCAGTGCGTGATCCACGGCAAGCCGTTCATTTCAACCGTGGCCACTGCGCGTGACTGGATCGAGGTGGAACGCGTCCACGCCGGGCTGGCCGCTGATGCCGGTGCCGACGATCTGCATGCCTTCCAGCACCAGACGCTGGCGCTGATCGCGCACGACGCGATGAAGCCGGCAATGCTGGCCTTCGCTGACGAGCACTTCGATGTGCTGGCACGGTTCGGCGAGCGCGTGGCGACCGGCACCACCGGCCAGCGCTTGAACGAACTGGCCTGGAGCCGCGGCTGGCCCAGCGATACGCCGTGGGTGACGCGCTACCAGAGTGGCCCGATGGGCGGCGATGCGCAGATTGCCGACCGTGTGCTGGAGGGGCGCTGCCAGCGCGCGATCTTCTTCGAGGACCCGCATGTGGCACGCCAGCACGAGGCCGATATCCAGCTGTTGGAACGCGCGGTGACAACGGTGACCGACCAGGCGGTGTGCATCACCGCGCCGCGGGTGGCGGCGCGGTGGGCGACCGCGGCGGCATTGCGGGCGGGGTGAGGGTTTCGGCCAACGGCTGCGCCCCTCGTGGTGGGTGGGGGCTGCACGATCATGAGGTTGGGTCGCGCTTCTGTAGAGCCGAGCCGATGCTCGGCTGCTGTTGATCGCGAGGGCCGGATATCTGCGCCACGTGCGGCAGCCGAGCGTGGGCTCGGCTCTACAGTTACAGCAGCTGGCGGAGCATGGCTTTCAAGCGGCGCCCTTCCAGCTGGAAGTAGTCGCGCTGCTCGCGCCACGCGGGGAAACGTTGTTCGACTTCATGCCAGAACGCGGGCGAATGATTCGGCTGGATCAGGTGGCAGAGTTCGTGCACCAGCACGTACTCGAACGCTTCCGGACGACCGAGCACCAGGGCCAGGTCCAGGGCCATGCTGCCATCGGGGGCCAGCGAGCCCCACTGCGAGGACATCACCTTCAGGCGCAGGCGGCTGGGGGCGCGCGGCAGGGTGGGCAGGTACTTCGGCAGCCAGCGGCCGACGTCGGCGCGGGTCTGCGCTTCATAGAACTCGCGCAGCAGGCGGCGCAGAGTGGCGTCACCACCACGGGTCGGCCACTGCACGCAGGCGCCATGCGCGTCGATCTCCAGCCGCGCGTAGCGGCCTTCCTGCCAGCGCAGCGGCAGCAGTTCGCCGCGCAGGGGCAGCACGCCGTCTTCGCCGGGCTGCAGCGGTGCCGGCAGGCCCTGGCCCTGGTACTGCCGCAGTTGCAGCGCCAGCCAGTCGCGGTGCTGTTCCAGGAAGCGTTCGCCCATCACCAGGCTTGCGCGCGGGGGTAACGTCAACCGCGCGCCACGCTCGTCCACGCTCAGCTTGATGCGCCGCGCGCGCGGATCGCGCACGCGCAGCACCTCGATCTCGGCATCCTCCAGGCGCAGGCGAACGGTGTCGCGCTGTACGGTGGCGGGCGGGGTCGGAGTGATCAGGCGGCGCAGCAGACGGCTCATGCGCCCAGCATAGCGCTGCTTCGGGCCGCCGGATGACCGGCGACCGTCGGGCTGCCTGTTCAGTCAGCCTTGCTGAGCTTGAACGCTTCTTCCAGCAACAGGAACAGGCGGCGGATCTCGGCGCTCTGCAGGGCGAAGCGGGCATCGAACTCGGCACGGCGGCCGTCTTCGTCGGCATGCTCCAGCTGGTCCAGGGCGCCGTCGAGGAACTTCAGCTTGCGCACGATCAGGTCGTCGCCGATCACGAACGACAGGTTGTCCTCGAAGATCAGCGCCAGCTTGGTCACCTGCTTGCCGGCGTCCAGGTGCTTGTCGATCTCGTCGCAGCGCAGTTCCTGGTGCTGGCACTTGACCACCGCGCCGCCTTCGACCGGATCCTTCATCTCGCACTCTTCGCCCAGGCTCAGCCCGGTCGGCAGCGGCTCGCCGGCGATCCAGCCGGTCAGGATCGAGCGCGGCGCGACTTCGGCGTTCAGCGGCATCGCCGGGAAGCTGCCGAGCAGCCCGCGGATGTCGGACATGAAGTATTCGCCGGTCTTGCGGCTGGAGGTATCCACCGCCACGTAGCCGTGCTGCAGGTCGATGAAGGCATCGTTGCGCGAAGACTTCACGAAGGCGCGCGGCAGCAGTTCATGCAGCAGGTCGTCCTTCATGCGCTTGCGCTCGCGGCCACCCGGGCGCCGCCCTTCCTTCTCCTCGATCTCCTCCAGCTTGCGCTCGAGCAGGTCGTTGACCACCGCCGCCGGCAGGATCTTGTCCTCGCCACCCACGGTCAGCCACAGGTGTTCGGCGATGCGGTGGGACAGCAGTTCCTTCTCCTCGCGGCCGAACGGCGAAATGAAGCCGCGCGAATTCATTTCCAGCGCGCCGACAGGCTTGAGCACGGCGTGCGGCAGCAGGGTATCGACTTCGGAAAAATCGGTGGTGGTCGGGAAACGGAAGAACGTCAGGTTGCGAAAGAACATGGAATTCCGGATGGCGAAGAGGAAGGGCGACCGACCTTAAACGGTGGGCGTCTCGGGATCTGCGTCGGCGTCGGCCGGGGAGCCGGCCAGCCAGGCATGGGCGTCGGGCAGCGGCGTGTCGTCGCGACGGCCCAGCGCCATGAAGTCGAACAGGGTGGTGTCGGCCAGCTGCGAGGGCCGGACTTCACCCATGGCGCGCGCGATCTGCTCGATGCGGCCCGGATGGTCCTTTTCCCACTGCTTGAGCATCAGGCCGACCTGGCGGCGCTGCAGGTTCTCCTGGCTGCCGCACAGGTTGCAGGGAATGATCGGGAACTGGCGTGCCTGCGCGTAGTCGACGATGTCGCGCTCGCGCACGTAGGCCAGTGGCCGGATCACCACGTGCCTGCCGTCGTCGCTGCGCAGCTTCGGCGGCATGCCCGCCAGCTTGGCGTGGTGGAACAGGTTCATGAAGAACGTGGCCACCATGTCGTCGCGGTGGTGGCCCAGCGCGATCTTGGTGAAACCATGGGTCTCGGCGTAGTTGTACATCGCGCCACGACGCAGGCGCGAGCACAGCGAACACATCGTCTTGCCCTCCGGGATGACCCGGCTGACCACCGAATAGGTGTCCTGCTCGATGATGTGGTACGGCACGCCCAGCCCGGCCAGGTACTCCGGCAGGATGTGCTCGGGGAAGCCCGGCTGCTTCTGGTCCAGGTTCACCGCCACCAGCTCGAACGGCACCGGCGCCTTCTTCTGCAGCTGCAGCAGCACGTCCAGCAGGGTGTAACTGTCCTTGCCGCCGGACAGGCAGACCATGACCTTGTCGCCGGCCTCGATCATGCCGAAGTCGGCAATCGCCTCGCCGACCTGGCGGCGCAGGCGCTTGGCCAGCTTGTGCTGCTCGCGCTCGGCCACGCGTGGATCGCGGGCGGCGCGCGGCTGGGGATCGGGAAGGGAAATCACGGCACTCATGGGTTCCATTCTAACGGCTCGGAGCCGCCCCGGCCGGGGGTCGGGTTTCCCCTCTCCCGGCAGTCATCAACGCTGTGTATGCTCGGAGGCTGTGGATACCTACAGCCCCGCCGAGATCGTCGAGCACCTCGCCGCCCTGCGCGCCGAGCACCGCCTGCTGGATGAACAGATCACCCGCATGGCGGCCAACGGCGAGGACGAACTGGAAGCCAAGCGCCTGAAGCGGCGCAAGCTGCAGTTGAAGGACTGCATCGCCAGGCTGGAAAGCCTGCAGATTCCCGACGAGCCGGCCTAAAGACCGTCCTGGTGGGTGCCAACCTTGGTTGGCACGGCTGGAAGGTGTGGACCAAGGTCCACACCCACCGCAGGAGCCGGCGCTGCCTTCAATCCTGCGGCGCAGGCTCGTCCGGGCGCGCTGCTTCAGGGCTGACCCGCTCGATGGTGTGGCGCAGCTCGCGCCCCAGGATGAACTTGGCGTCCTTGGCCCAGGCATCCAGGCGTTCATCGAACAGCAGCTTGCTGTTCTCGTCCGGCCACACCAGGCGCAGTTCGCGCAGCTTCTGGATGAAGCCGCGGAACAGGGCCTTGTCGAAGAACTCGGGAGCGGCCGGCGCATAGAGCAGGCTCAGGCGCTGCGCGGCCTGCTGGCACAGGCTTTCCAGCTCGGCCGCACCGAGCACGCCCGGGCCGTTCTTCACCAGCACCGAGATGGCGATGTAGTAGCGCTCGAACGCCTGCTGCAGCGAATGGCCGATCGCCCGCAGGCGGAACACCTCGTCGGTCTGCCCGGTGTTGCGTGCCAGGATGCCGCCGTCGTCATCGTTGACGTTCTGCAGCAGGCCTTCGCGCACGAACACGTCGATGGTGCGGTCAATGCGCTGCGCGAACTCGTCCTCGCTCCACGGCAGGAACAGCTCGGCCTGCAGGAACGGATATACCGTGCGGCCCAGCTGGACCAGCCCGGTACGGCTCATGCGGCGGTTGTTCTGGAAGCAGCAGGCCACCCACGACGAGGCGGTGAACAGGTGCACCACGTTGTTGCGGAAGTAGCTGAGCAGCACCGCGGTGTCCCCGCTGACGCTGAGCACATCGCCGAGCGGGTGCTTGATGCGGGTGAGGACGTTGATCTCCTCGGCGTGGGCGATGATCCGCTCCGGCGAGTGCGGGGTCACCGTCACCCGGTCCGAGTACGGCATCTCGACCAGCAGCGTCTTGCACAGCTCGATCTGCGCGATCAGGTCGGCCTCGCCCATCGCGTGCTTCGGCGTGGACAGCAGGGCCAGCGCCAGCAGATTGATGGGGTTGACGTCGGCAGCGCCGTTGATGCGCACCTGGATGCGTTCGGCCAGCGTATCCACCGTGGTCGACAGCCAGGCTGGCTTCTCGTCCTCGGACACCGCCTCGCCCTTCCACTCCGGGGCCTTCTCGGCCAGCACGTCGTTCAGCGCGATCGGCTCGCCGAAGTTCACCACCACCTGGCCGTAGTTCTGCTTGAGCACCTTGGGGATGCCCCACAGCAGCGACCAGATCGACTCCTTTTCCTTCGGCCGGCCGGACAGTTCGTCCAGGTAGCTGCCGCCCTCCATCAGCTTCTCGTAGCCGATGTAGATGGGCTGGAACAGGACCGGCTTGCGCGGCTGGCGCAGGAATGCACGCAGCGTCATCGAGATCATGCCGCCCTTGGGCTGCAGCAGGCGCCCGGTACGCGAGCGGCCGCCTTCGACGAAGTACTCCAGCGAATAGCCACCGGCCACCAGCTGCGCGACGTACTCACTGAGCACTGCAGAGTACAGCGCATTGCCACGGATCGAACGGCGGATGAAGAACGCACCGCCCTTGCGCAGCAGGGTGCCGACCACCGGCAGGTTCAGGTTGATGCCGGCGACGATGTGCGGCGGCACGATGCCACGGTCGTACAGCAGGTAGGACAGCAGCAGGTAGTCCATGTGGCTGCGGTGGCTGGGCACGTAGACCACTTCGTGGCCCGGCGCGGCGGCCTTGAACTTGTCCAGGTGGTGCACCAGCACGCCCGCATAGATGCGGTTCCACACGTGGCTGAGCATGAAGCTGGCCGAGCGCACCACCGGGCTGGAATAGTCCGCAGCGATTTCCCAGGCGTAGGCGTGTGCCTTCTTCCAGGCATCGGCCGGCTTCGAGTTGTCGCGCTTGGCCTGTGCGGCGATCGCTTCGCGGACCGGCTCGGCGGCCAGCACCTGGTCCACCAGCAGGCGCCGGGTCGACAGGTCCGGGCCGATCACCGATTCACGGATGCGGCGGAAATGGGTGCGCAGCACGCGCTGCAGCTTGCGGACCGTGCGCTCCGGCTCCAAGCCTTCGTCGACGGTGCTGCGCAGCGAGATCGGCGGGGCGAAGCGCACGATGGTATTGCGCCCGTTCAGCAGCAACCCCAGCAGGCGGCGGAAGCGGCCCACCAGCGCCCAGTTTTCCGAGAACAGCACCGCGAACCAGCCGCTCTGCTTGTCCGGCGCGCGGCCGACGAAGATCGACACCGGCACCAGGTGCACATCCAGGTCATCGCGCACGCGGTGCGCCTGCAGGACCTTGGCCAGCGAATCGGAGTGGGTCTTGGCGCCGCGCTGCTCGGGAATCAGCGAGTTGCTGGAGCTGCGCCGCGACAGCGCCAGATAGGCGCGCTTGCGGCCGGTCGGATCACCGGCCAGCGGCACCAGCGGCGACGGCAGGCCGGCCTGGCGGCAGGCCTTGTCCAGGATCAGCGCGTTGGACAGGCCGTAGTCTTCCAGCACGTACATGACCGGGCGGCCATCGTTGTACTGGCCCGGGTCTTCCGGTTCGATCTTCAGCGACAGCCACGGCTCGACCAGGCGACCGAGCAGTCGGGCCCACAGAGGACGGCGGCCGGCCGGACGCGCGTGCGCGGGCGGCGGTACCGGGTTCGGGCCAGTACCGGTCGAGGGGGACGCCGGCACCGTATCGGCGGGCGTCGACTGGGATTCTTCGCCGGGGAACGGCAGCGGGTTCTGTTTCGACATCGGCGCCATTATGGCTTAGCCGGCGGTGTTGCCGCTTCCCCACCCTCGGCGGGGGCTTCGGCCGGTGCTGGCGACGCAGCCGCGCGGGCCGCATCGGCCTTGCGCAGCAGCGCGTCGGTGTCGGCCAGGGTGCGGGTCAGGTACCAGTGGCCCTCGCGCCGGCTCAGTGGCAGCTGCAGGGTCATCTCGCGACCGGCCAGGTCGTAGTGCAGGCGCACCAGCGCATTGTCACCTTCCACCGACAGCAGTTCGCCGCGCACGCTGCGCAGCGCGTCGTCCACGCCGAGTCCGTAGCTGCCCAGCACCGCCTTGAGGGTGTGGATGAACGGCGCCAGCTGCTGCAGGCTGCCTTCCATGCCGGCCGCCTGCAGGCCGGCTTCATCCTCGAAGCCGACCTTGCTGGCGGCGCCGACCAGCGCGGCGATGGTGCTGCGGGCACGTGCGCGGTCGCTGATCGGGGCAGCCTGCGCCCACCCCGCCAGGGTCTCGACCAGGGCGATGTAGTGGGCCTGCTGGCTGGGCGTGTAGCCCTTCTGGTGGCGCAGGTACTGCACGCCGAAGCTGCCCATCGACTGTGCGGCCTGGCGCACGGCGCCGGCCTGGCCAGCCAGCTGGCGATCGAAGCTGCGCTGCAGTTCGGCGCTGGCATCGGGCTTGCGCAGTGCGGCCAGCATCGGCAGCAGCTGGTCGCCCAGTGGCAGCTCGGTCAGCGGCCACTGGCTGTGGCCTTCCACCCACGCCTGCTGCAGGCGCTGGTACTGGCCCGGCGGCACCGACAGCTTTGCGTAGCCGACCAGATCATCTTCGGCCAGGCGCAACGCCATCGCCTGTACTGCAGCCACCGGCTCGGCCGCCGGCCTGGCCGGATCGTTGGCAGACTCGCGGCACCCCGCCACGGCCAGCAGCAGCATGGCCGCCAGCCCCCATCCACGCGCAGACTTTCCTCGCACCGCCACGCTCATGCACTCGGACTCCCCGGACCGGCCCGCATCTTGCGGCCTGCGACGTGACAGCGGCAAGCCGGGACGTCACGGTTTCCAGCCAAGGGGGTCAGATCTCCTCTGCTGCGGGCAGAAGGGATCTGACCCCAGCGCCGCCACCGGGATAAAAAAAGAGCCCGGATCACGGGGATCACAGGCTCTTCAAGCCGGCGCGGGGCCGGAGGACAGTGTTGTGGCACATGTCCGGCCCGAGGACCGGATGGCGGCGATCCTACGCTGCCGCTCAAGTTAAGGCAACACTTCACGTAATGCCATGTATGTATTTGATTTTATTGTATCAATCGCGTTGCCAAACCGCTTCGATGAAATCTACGGCGTGTTTTTCGGCGATTCGGGCATAAATCCCCGGATAGCCGGCCAGCGCACAGCCCTCGCCCCAGCTGACGACACCGAACTGGGTCCAGCCTTCACGCAGGCGCAGCAGCAGGGGGCCTCCGGAATCCCCCTGGCAGCTGTCGATGCCCTCGCGGCCGGCGCAGATGACCTTTCCACGTGACAGTTCACCGCCGTAGGCCTGCTGGCATTCGGTGAAGGAAACGAACGGCACCTGCGCGGTCTGCAGCTGAGTCGGATAGACACGGCCATCGCCGATGTCGGTGTCTCCCCAGCCGATCACCGTGAATTCACGGCCCGGCTTGAGATAGCTGGCGTCGGGCCGCAGCTGCAGTGCCACCGGCTGTGCACCGTCCAACGGTGCGCTGAGCTGGATCAGGGCGACGTCGTGCTCCAGCGAATTGCCGCTGTTGAATGCCGGATGGACGTGGATCGCCTTGACGTTGGACGGTCGTGGCGCGGCGTCGGTGGACAGGGTCGTGACCTTGCCGACAACGGCGATGCCACCAGGCGCTTCGCCCTGCATGCAGTGCGCGGCCGTCAGCACCCACGAGGGCGAGATGAGGGTGCCCCCGCAGAAGTGGCGGTCGTGGTCCGAATCGCCGTCGAAGATGCCCTGGATGCTGACCATGAACGGGTACTCGTCGGCCGGCGCCGCTTCGCCGCCGATGATGCGCGGCGCATCGCGCAGCTGCGGCGCAGCGATGGCGGGTACGGCAGACGCGGCCAACAGCAGGCCGATGAACAAAGAGGTGCTGCGATACATTTCCCTGTACTCCTCTGTCGATGGTTGGAACCGGTGCGGTCGCGGTCCGTACCGGTGCATCGATTGGGGAGCAGTGGAGAGGCCCGCAGCGCGAACGTGCGCACAGTTCTCGTGGCTGGCGCTGCGTGCGACAGATTCAGCCCCACAAATGCGAACGCCATCCCGCATGGATCGGGATGGCGTTCGTGGTGCCAGCGTGACCGGCGTCGGTGGTGGGCTCAGCGTGCAGCCAGAGCCGACGCGATTTCCTGCTGGATCGCCCGCGCTGCGGCCTGCGGATCGGCGGCCAGGCGGATCGGGCGACCGACCACGATGGCATCGGCGCCATCGGCAAAGGCCTGCGCTACGCCAACGGTACGCTTCTGGTCATCGCCGACCGGGCCACCGGGGCGGATGCCAGGGCAGACGATCGAGAATCCGCTGCCGGTGGCAGCGCGGATCGGGCCGGCTTCCTGGCCCGAAGCGATCACGCCATCGATGCCGGCGGCCTGGGCAGCCAGCGCGCGCTCGACCACCACGTCCACCGGTTCGCGGTCGATGCCCATCTGTGCGAGGTCGGGGCGCCCCATCGAGGTCAGCACGGTCACTGCCAGCAGGCGCATGTCGCCGCTGTTGGCGGCCGCGCACGCCTCCATCATGGCCGGGTGCCAACCATGGATGGTGGCGTAGCTGACCGGCCACTGCGACAGGCGCTTGATCACCGCCGCAGCGGTGGCCGGAATGTCGAAGAACTTCAGGTCGACGAACACGCGCTTGTCGCGGCGGGCCAGCTCATCGAGCACCTGGAAGTACTCGCCGGAGGCGAGCAGTTCCATGCCGATCTTGTAGAAGGCCACGCTGTCGCCAAGGCGGTCGACCCACGCCAGCGCCTGCGCGCGGTCAGGCACGTCCAGCGCGAAGATCAGGCGCTCGTCGTCGCGCAGCGGCAGTGGCACGCGGCTCATGGTGCGTAGTCCAGGGCGGCGCGCTTGGCGTCGTGGCGGGCCTGGCGCGACTGGCTGTAATCGTTGTTGAACTGCGCCGGCTCGAAGCCACCGTAGGTCGGGTTCGGCAGCATCCACCAGCGCTCGCCGAACCAGTCGTGGTACTGCTGCAGCAGGACGTCACGGCCTTCGTTGGTGTTGGTAGTCACTTCCACGAAGTCACCCAGCTGGTCGCCGAACTGCATCAGCACGCGGTACTTCTGCCCGGCCAGGCGGCGGCGGCAGTTCTTCTCGCTGCCGGCCTGCTCGCAGCCCTCGACCACGGTGCCCAAGCCCAGGAACACGCTGTCATCGGCCACCGGCAGGCCCTGCTCGCGCAGGTTGGCCAGGGTCGCGTCCTTCAGGTGCACGGCACGGTTGGAGATGTACAGCAGGGTCACGCCCTTGGCGTTGGCGGCCTTGGCGAAATCAACCACGCCCGGAATCGCCCTGGCCTTCTTTTCGGCCACCCACTGGTCCCAGCTCAGCTCGTCGTATTCCTTGCCGTCGCGCACCAGGCGCGCCTGGTAGGGCGAGTTGTCCAGCACGGTCTCGTCCACGTCCAGCACCACGGCCGGCTTCAGGCCCTTGGCCTCGTTGCCGCGTTCTTCCGGCACCAGTGCGTCCCAGTGGGCCTCCTTCAGCGCCGCATCCAGGCGATCGGCGGCGGCCCGGTAGGTCTGCTCGGTGATCGCCCTGTACTCCTGCGCACGCTGCATCCACAGCACGGCGTTGAGGTTGTCGTTGGCGGTGGCATCACGCGCGCCATCGGCCTTGGCGGCAGCGGCCGGGGCCTCCGGCGCGGCGGCTTCGGCAGCAGGCGCGTCCACGCGCTTGCAGGCGGACAGGCCCAGCGCCGCAGTGGCGAGCAGGGTCAGGGACAGGGAAACAGGACGACGCATGGATTCACCGGCAATCAGATATACCGGCGCATTTTACCGGCAAAGGCGGCCCCGGGACGGCTATGCTTGGCGGTTGACCCGTTGCCCTTCCGGAGGCCGCCATGACCGATTCCACCCAGACCCCCGACGTCCCCCTGCTCGACGCCGTGCAGGCCCGCCTGCTGGGCTGCCTGGTGGAGAAGGAGGCAACCACACCGGACACCTACCCGCTGACGGTCAATGCGGCCCAGTCGGCCGCCAACCAGAAGACCGCCCGCGAGCCGGTGATGAACGTCGACGCCGGCAGCGTGCAGCACGCGCTGCGCCAGCTGGAAGCACTGGGCCTGGCTCGCCAGCACTTCTCCTCGCGCGCCGACCGCTACGAGCACCGCCTGCAGGCCGCGCTGGACCTGACCCGGCAGCAGACCGTGCTGCTGGCGCTGCTGTTGCTGCGCGGTCCACAGACCCTGGGCGAGCTGGTGTCGCGCAGCGAGCGTCTGTACCGGTTCGCGGATATCGACGAAGCCCGCCACGCCATCGAGCGCCTGCAGCAGCGCGCGCTGCTGGTGGTGCTGCCGCGCGCCAGCGGCCAGCGCGAAGACCGCTACATGCACCTGCTGTGCGGTGAAGTGGATGGTGCCGCGCTGGCGGCCAAGTATGCCAGCAGTGGCGGTGGCAGCAGCGATGCGGCCGATCCGGGCCTGGCCGAGCGCGTGGCCCAGCTGGAAACGGCCGTGGCCGAGCTGCAGGCGCAGCTGGCAGAACTGCGCGGTTGAGGGGGTGGGTGCCGACCAACGGTCGGCACTGCATCTGAATCGTGCCGACCAACGGTCGGCACCTACCAACATCAGGGGTCAGACCTGCGCCGCACCCAGCGTGGCATACAGCCGGCTCGGGCTGTCCACGCCCGGCAGCTGGATCACTCCGCGCTCCTGCATGCCCAGGCCCAGCAGGATCTTCCCGGACACCACGTTGTCCAGATCGGTAATGCCATACAGATCCTGCAGGCCCAGCGCTCCGCGTGCATGCGCGAACACCGCACGCGCCGCCTCACCGACGTAGCCTTGCCCGGCAAATTCCGAGAGCACCGCATAGCCGATGTCCGGCCCCGGCAGGCCATCACGCCGCACCAGCCCGGCATTGCCCAGCCACGCGCCATCGGACAAGCGCTCGATGGCATACATGCCGAACCCGTTCAACGCATAGCTGTGCAGCACCCGCAGCGCGATGTACTCCCGCGCCTGCTCCTCGCTGTGCACGTTGCGGTCGCCGATGAAGCGCACGAAGCCTGGATCATTGAGCAATACCAGCATCGGCGCAGCATCCCGGTCTGGTTCCAGGCGGCGCAGCCGCAGGCGTTCGCTTTCGATGGGATGCATGGGTGGGCTCCGGAAGGAATACCTCGATTTTGCAACGCCAGCGCCCGCCGTGCAGCACGCTCAGGCCAAGTGGGCCACTACGATGCCCAGCCTAGCCACATGCCCCGTCACGCGGGCCGAACAGGATCGGCCAGTAGCGCACGCACAGGCGATGGACGCATGCGGCGATCAGGCAGAACCCCATGCCCATCAGCGCCAACAGCAGCGGTGCGCCCCAGCGCAATCCCGGGTGCTGGATACGAGCCTTGGAAGGCATGCCGCCGGGATACAGCACCTGTACCTGTTCGCCGACCACGTACAGTGGTGCCCCGGTAGCAAAGGACGCGGTGAACTGAATCATCTGCCCCTGTGCGGTCTGGAACCTCACCACCGGGCGATGCAGGGTGATGTCATGTGCGGGCATCCCCTCCATTTCCGACCGGGCATCCTCTGCCTGGACGGCCACCACCGTTCCGGTTACGGAAACGGCCTTGCGCGCGAAACGCTGGACGTCCACGAACAGCCAGGCGGCGGCCAGAAGGATCAGCAGGCCCACGGCAAAGAAAAACAGCAAAAAAACATCTGAGGAGGGTGGGCATGGTGCTGCCGGGTTGATCGATCAGCGTGCAGGTGCCGGCGCTGATCGAATGAAGGAGGTATCGACATGGTAGTAGCGCGGATTGCCCGGCATGACATGGACATCCAGTTCACGCCCACTCACCTGTGCACGGGGATCGGCCCAGAGATACGCACTGTGGAAGACATGCCATCGAGTGGTTTCAGGATCGCGCCAGGCGCAGACGATGACGAACGGATGCCTTCCCCCCGAAAATACTCCGCGATCGCGCTTGATCGCCCGGACCTTGGCTTGCACCCGTGTCCCGTGGCGAAGGAGCTGCCTGCGCCGCCATGCCCTCGCCGCCTGCGGCAGGTGCATAAATCCCACCGCCAGCAGGAATGGGCCGCCGCCCAATCCCAGTATGACGCTCAGGCCCCAGGGTGATGAGAGCGAACGCACCAGGGCCTTGTCCGGGCGGTCCGGCAGGTACAGCACATCTACATGATCGCCCGTCATGTAGGCACGATGGCGGGTACGACCTGCGAAGAACCGCATCACTTGCCCGCTGCTGGTAGTGAAGTCCACCCAGTACAGGAACTTCACCCCTGAAGTGCGCGAACCACCGCGATCAACGCTGACGGCATCCACATGGGTGATCCTGCCATCGGCAATGACCGCCGCATCGAGGAAGCGCCTGGCCCCAACGTAGGCCAGAAGCGCTGAAACAAGCAGGACCACGCCCAGCCCGAGGAAGGTACGGGTGAGAACAGGATGGATGTCGTTGGACACGATGAAGGACACGGCGCGCACTTCGGGTGCGCTCACACTAGGTCTTAACCCGATGCAGGCTCAAGGCCAGAAGCGTCAATCGGACGGATTGGAATACCACTTTAGTGGCTTTTCGATCCTCAATCGAACAGCGCCTCGATCGCGGCCAACCCCGCCGTCGCGCGCTCCTTCTTCCGCGCTGCATCGGCCACCGGGTCAGCACCGTCGCGCTGGATCTCCTCGGCCGGGATCTCATCGAAGAACCGGCTCGGCTTCAGCCGCACATGCTCGCCGAACTTGCGCGTGAGCTTGCTGTAACTCATCCACAGCTGGATCTTGGCGCGGGTGATGCCCACGTACAGCAGGCGCCGTTCTTCCTGCAGGTTGCCCTCGTCCAGGCTGACCTGGTGCGGCAGCACGCCGTCCTCGCAGCCGACGATGAACACGTACGGGAATTCCAGGCCCTTGGAAGCGTGCAGGGTCATCATGCGCACCTGGTTGCCGCCCTCGTCCTTGTCGCTGCGCGACAGCAGCGCCAGCTGGCCGGCCAGGTCGGCGGCGGTTGCACCGCGCGGGCCGCCCTCGAACCACTGCGCCAGTTCCTCGATGTTGTTGGCGCGACGCTGGTAGCTGGCCTCTTCCTTGGCCTGCTGGCGCAGCTCGCTCAGCAACCCCGATTCCTTGGCCACCTTGCGGATCATGTCGCCGGACGTCACCTGGCGCATCTGTGCACGCAGGTCGCGCAGGATGTCGGTGAACCGCGCCAGGCTGTTGGCCGCGCGCGGTGGGAGCTGCTGCAGGGCACCGATGGTTTCGGCCACATGCGCCATCGGCATGTCCTTTTCCTGGGCCAGCTCGGCCAGCTTGGCCAGCGTGCCGGCACCGACGTCGCGCTTGGGCGACTGCACCGCACGCATGAACGCGGTGTCATCGTCCGGGTTCACCAGCAGCCGCAGCCAGGCCAGCGTGTCCTTCACTTCCTGGCGTTCCAGGAACATCGTGCCGCCGGTCAGGTGGTAGGGGATGCGCAGCAGCTGCATCGCCTTTTCCAGCGGCCGCGACTGGAAGTTGCCGCGGAACAGGATGCAGAAGTCACTCCACGGCACGTTGCGCGACTGCGCCACGAAGGCGATCTCGGCGGCCACCTTTTCCGCCTCGTGTTCGCTGTTGCGGCATTCCCAGACCCGGATGCGCTCACCGTCGGCCTGGTCGCTCCACAGCTTCTTCAGGTGCTCGTGCGGGTTGTTGGCGATCAGCGCATTGGCTGCGCGCAGCACGCGGTTGGAGCAGCGGTAGTTCTGCTCGAGCTTGATGATTTCCAGCGTGGGGTAGTCACGCCCCATCTGCTGCAGGTTCTCCGGGTTGGCGCCACGCCAGGCGTAGATCGACTGGTCATCGTCACCCACGCAGGTGAAATTGCCCTTCTCACCAGCCAGCTGCTTGAGCAGGCGGTATTGCGCGTCGTTGGTGTCCTGGCATTCGTCCACCAGCAGGTAGCCGATGCGCTCGCGCCAGGCCAGGGCGATCTCGGGGTTCTCTTCCAGGATCTGCACTGGCAGGCGGATCAGGTCATCGAAATCGACCGCATTGAACGCGGTCAGCCGCAGCTGGTAACGCTCGTAGACGCTGGCCGCTTCCTTCTCGCGGTTGCTGCGTGCGGCGGCCATCGCCTGCTCGGGCGACAGCCCGGCGTTCTTCGCGCGCGACACCAGGTTCTTCATGTCCTCGATGTCATCGGGCTTGGCGCCGTGCATCAGGTCCTTGATCTGCGCGGCGGCATCATCGGCATCGAAGATGGAGAAGCCGCGCTTCAGGCCCACGGCGGCATGTTCGATCTGCAGGAACTTCAGGCCCAGCGCATGGAAGGTGCAGATGGTCACCTCGTCAGCGTCCTGCTCGCGCAGGCGCTTGGCCACGCGCTCGCGCATTTCCTTGGCCGATTTGTTGGTGAAGGTGATCGCCGCGATGCGGCGCGCCGGATAGCGGGCACTGCCGATCAGGTGGGCGATCTTCTCCACGATCACCCGCGTCTTGCCGCTGCCGGCGCCGGCGAGCACCAGCAAGGGGCCTTCGATGTGCAGGACGGCGGCGGCTTGGGGGGGATTGAGACCGTGCATGGGGACAGGATTGTAGCGGGGTGCCGGCGGGCCGACCTGACTTGCATGACACCTGGCCGTAAGGTATTGAGTCGACACCGGAACACAGGAGCGTGGTCCATGTCCTTGAACATCATCGCCCGCCCGCTGGTGGCTACCCTGCTGGGCCTGCTGGCCGTGCCTGCGGCCGGGTCCGGCCCGCCGCCGCGCACGGATGCCTATGAAGCGATCGTGCTGCAGTCGCACGAGTTCCTCGTCTACCATCCGGACCTGCGCTTCCGTGGGCTCGGCATGCAGGCCCGCGAACGGGGCCGCCACGAAGAAGCCCGCAACGACTTCCGCAATGCCGCGCGCTACGGCGACAAGCTGTCACAGGCAGCGCTGGCCGACATGCTCTGGAACGGGCAAGGCGGTCCGGCCGACCGCGCCCTGGGCTATGCATGGATGGACCTGGCGGCCGAGCGCGGCACCGAGTGGCTGGTGGTACAGCGCGAACGCTTCTGGGAGGCGCTGTCCGCCGACGAGCGCGAGCGCGCGGTGCGCGAGGGCCGCGCGCTGTATGCCGAGTTCGGCGATCCGGCCGCGACGCCGCGGCTGGAACGTGAACTGCGGGCCGGCAGCATGCGGCAGACCGGCAGCCGCGCCGGCTGGAACGGCGCCATGCGCAGCCAGGGCCGTGGCGATGCGGGGGCCCGTGTGCTGCAACCGGAAAAGCACCAGTTGGCGCGCTACTGGGACCCGGTGGCCTACCGGCAATGGCAGGACGAGGAGCTGGCCAGATCGGGGCAATGAGCCACGCCTGCCAGGCCATCGTTGCCTCGGCGCTGCTGGCACCGGGGTACGCGACAGCCGGCACGTGATCGCCCGGCCACGGCCGATCCGCGACGGCGGGCCGGGTGGCGACTAGAATTGGCCGATGGCCAAGCTCTACTTCTACTACTCGGCGATGAACGCCGGCAAGACCACCACCCTGCTGCAGAGCGCGCACAACTACCGCGAGCGCGGCATGCGGGTGGCGATCCTGACTCCACGCCTGGACGACCGTGCCGGCGCCGGCGTGGTCGCCTCGCGGATCGGCCTGCGCGCTGACGGCATGGCCTTCGACCGCGATACCGACCTGCAGCGCTGGGTGGAGCAGGATCTGGCAGCCAACGGCCCGATGGGCTGCGTGCTGGTGGACGAGGCGCAGTTCCTGACCCGCGCCCAGGTCTGGCAGCTCAGCGAGGTCGTCGACCAGCTGCGCATTCCGGTGCTGTGCTACGGCCTGCGTACCGACTTCCGCGGCGAGCTGTTCGAAGGCAGCCAGTACCTGCTGGCCTGGGCCGACGAGATGCAGGAAATCAAGACCATCTGCCACAGCGGCAAGAAGGCGACGATGACCGTGCGCGTGGACGAGCACGGCCACGCCGTGCAGGACGGCCCGCAGGTGGAGATCGGTGGCAACGACCGCTACGTATCGGTCAGCCGCGCGGAGTTCAAGAAGATCACGCGCGGTGAAGGGCGGATCGACCCGGCGCAGGCGCCCCTGCCGCTGTAAGGGGTGTTCTTTTGCAGGGCTTGCAGCCCTGCACCTGCTCAACGCAACGGCAACGGCCAAAGCCAAAGCGGCATTCCGCGGGATGGCGGGGGGGGGGGGGGGGGGGGGGGGGGGGGGGGCGCACGCGCCCGCGGGGGGGGGGCGGCGGCCGCCCCCCCCCCCCCCCGCCCCCCCCCCCCCCCCCCGCCCCGCCTCTGACTGGTTCACTCGGCTGTTGGTAGGTGCCGACCGTTGGTCGGCACATCTGTCAGATATCGA
>NZ_JAVFVN010000292.1:0-419 GCF_030910085.1 Stenotrophomonas maltophilia group sp. RNC7
TGGCTCGGCTCTACAGAAGATCATTCCGATCATTCTTTCGTTCATCCACGCATGGCGTGGATCCACCGTGTCGACCAAGGTCGACACCCACCAGTGCAATATCCCGTTCCGGCAGATTGCAGGAAGCTGTCGAAGGCGGGGTGGGTCCGGTTGAGGGGGCGTGAGCCGCATGGATGCGGCGACCGAGCTTACATGGACGTCCTTGCAGGCTTGGCAGCCGCTTGCTCGTGTGCGCTTTCCTGCGCACACGGCAAGACCGGGGTTGGGCGTCCTGCCCCACCCGCCCGAGGCATGCCTCGGGCCCATGCGGCTGACACCCCGCACTCCGACACCGCCCCACCTCCGACAGATTTCCGCGATCGGGTAGATCCCGCCATGCGTGGATAAATTTCCATCGAAATCGAAAATTTCGATATCGG
>NZ_JAVFVN010000333.1:0-453 GCF_030910085.1 Stenotrophomonas maltophilia group sp. RNC7
ACCACGTTACATCAGTACATCATTCTCCGCCGAATTGAACGGGCGCGGGTACTCCTTGAAGAAACGCGACTTTCTGTTGCAGAGATTGCACAAGAATGCGGCTTTGCCGATCAGGTACATCTCACTCGCTTTTTTAATCGAATTGTGGGTACCAGTCCTGCCCTGTTTCGGAGGAAATCAAAATTGGGGTTAGATCGAAGTGGATCAGGAGCATGACTTCTACCGCGTTTAGGTTTGACGCGGGTCAATCCAGATTATTGATCAGGTCGTGAGCAATGTTGCCCGAAGCGAACTCCCTCGCCCGCGGGCCGAAGAAAATTCCCTGTGGCCAGGCCTTGATGTAGTATCAGGATTGGTCAGGCAGGATGACCAGCGTCATTCCAGAGCGTCCAGCCAACCTGTCGTTCCAGTAACCGATGTAGGGCGAGCTTTGATCCCGCGTGCTGGCTAACA
>NZ_JAVFVN010000387.1:0-366 GCF_030910085.1 Stenotrophomonas maltophilia group sp. RNC7
GGGTCCGGCGCGCGGGGGGCCCACGGGGTGGTTGTTGTTGGGGGGGTTCTGGCTGCGGGTTCTCTCTCCCTCTGGGTGTTGTGGTTGTTCCTGAGGCTTGGGGGGGGGCTTGTGGGGGTGTGGGGGTCCGGCGCGCGGGCCGCCTCCCCGCGGCCCCCCCCCCCCCCCCCCGCCGGGGGGGGCGCGGGCCCGCCGCGGGGCAGCCCCCGCCCCCCCCCCCCCCCCACCCACCCCGCCATCCCACGGACAGCCCGCTTTTGATGTTGATCTTGCCGGCCAGCG
Source organism: Stenotrophomonas maltophilia group sp. RNC7 (assembly GCF_030910085.1). NCBI lineage: Bacteria > Pseudomonadati > Pseudomonadota > Gammaproteobacteria > Lysobacterales > Lysobacteraceae > Stenotrophomonas > Stenotrophomonas maltophilia group sp. RNC7. The sequence goes on from NZ_JAVFVN010000387.1 coordinate 283, forward strand.
GCCGGTGCCTCTGCGGGTGCCGGGCGGCAGCCCGGCCCAAGCCCCCCACCCACGCAGGTAGAATGCGCCCATGGCTCTTTCCCT
>NZ_JAVFVN010000389.1:0-371 GCF_030910085.1 Stenotrophomonas maltophilia group sp. RNC7
GAACGGTCGCTTCGACGACGTGAAGCATCTGCTGGTGGACAATTTCCTGAAGAAGTAGGGGGTGGTCGATGCAGGGCTGCGCCCGGCACCCGCAGAGGCCAAAGCAACAGCCCCACCAACAGCAACCGCGACGTATCCGGGAGATGGCGGGGGGGGGGGGCGGGGGGGGGGTCCGGGGGGGCGCCGTGCGGCCCCCTGCTAGTTGTCCGGCCTGAACCCCCCCCCCCCCCCACCCGCCCCCGCACCCCGCCATCTCACGGATACCTAGCTGTTGCTGTTGGTTCGGCTGTGGCTTTGCCCTGTGCAGGTGCAGGGCGCAGCCCTCCATCGACCACCCCCTACTTCTTCAGGAAATTGTCCACCAGCAGATG
>NZ_JAVFVN010000432.1:0-348 GCF_030910085.1 Stenotrophomonas maltophilia group sp. RNC7
GTATGCCTAGCGTCGCGTGAGGCCTGCGATCTGGCGTTGCTCTTGCACAGCTGACAGGAAGCGGCGGGCTACCTTTTCGAGGAACCGCGTGCTGAAAGTCCCAATCGGTGTGAGACTTTCAAAATCGTAGAGCTCGTCCGCCCGAACCTTGTTGTAATCGTCGAGGATCAGGTGGCTCACCTTCTCCGGACCAAGGCCGATCCTGCGCTGTTCGGTCTCGGGAACGATCTCGTATAGCCGCTCCATCCCCGGCTCCCTTGGCCGGGGGATCTGTCCTGAGATGGGGAACAGATAAAACCATCCATTGATCTCCATCATCAGGCAAACCCGCCGGATCTTGCGACCGCT
>NZ_JAVFVN010000450.1:0-392 GCF_030910085.1 Stenotrophomonas maltophilia group sp. RNC7
ATTTAAGCTTTTCTGTTTCATCAGTAGCCTTATAGTACTCTTGTACTTTACCACCAAAGAATTTATACTTACTAAATAGCTCCTCAGTTAAAAAGCAGTTATTAACCTTATCAATAGTATCTTTATCAACTATTTCAGTATTCTTTCTTATAATGTCCTTAACCGCATCACCACTTAAATCAAGATCTAGCTCTAATGCAACCATCAGAAGGTCTTTCATTATATCTGTTTTATTTCTGGCTCTTAAAAATAATTTTTTGGGAGTATTGTCTAATATCAAAATATCTGTTTGAATCACAGTACTTTCTGCTGAATCAGTAATTGTCAACTTAAGCAACTCTTTACTTTCATCATCTACAAATTGTTGGCAGAATGTCGTTTTACCTGCGCCA
>NZ_JAVFVN010000463.1:0-895 GCF_030910085.1 Stenotrophomonas maltophilia group sp. RNC7
TATTCTGTCGCGAGACCATATAGCTTGTGGTTGCGCTTTGCTGTTTGGTCTTGGCGAAACGCACGAAAGCCGTATTGCCCTGCTGGACAGTCTGATCGAACAAAGGCGGACCAGGGGCTCGCCGGTTGCGCTGAGCGCCAATTGGCCGTGCAGCATCCGCTACGCAACCGTGTGCCCGATCCTGGTTTTGATTACCTCGAATGGGGCACACCCACGGGACCGTATCTGGAGTTTTTTCATCGCTTCGGTGAAGCCTCTCTCAGATATTGTCTCACGGACCAGGCAAAACCATCCCTCATTGAATTGAAAGAAATCGTGGCAAAGATGGAGATGTCTGAGAACATTTCGGGGTAGGCGCGGTCTCCGCGCCGGGACGGCACCGCAGATTATATTTTTTAGTTTCCCGGAGGATCACCGTGCTGGCGAGCAAACCAATGGTCGGTTCCGTCGCGGCTCCTTTCGAACAGGGGAGCTCACGCTATCGAGGCGAGGCCATCGCAATATTACAGGTACTGATACCTCCCCGCAAAAGAGGGAGGAACTCCATGTTTTTGCTTGAACAGGCTCTTGAAGATCTCGCTAAGGTGGACTCCCTGTCGGCGTTTGAAAGTTATGTTGATCATTTGCGGTCGGCTTATTGTGTAGCAAACATGGTGCTGCACGTAATTTCGTCACCCAGGATCGGACTGAGCGATCCCCTCATCATAGCAACCTATGAAGATCACTGGAAAGCGCGATATTATGAGCGGGATTACTTCCGGATTGATCCTGTTGTCCAGGAGGGGACAAGAAGCTTCCTGCCTCTCGATTGGCTCGACATCGACAGGTCGAGACCACGGATGCGTGCCTTGTTTGCCGAGGCGGAATCCAACGATGTGGGGACACAGGGCATATC
>NZ_JAVFVN010000480.1:0-643 GCF_030910085.1 Stenotrophomonas maltophilia group sp. RNC7
TATATAAATGACTTAATAAACACATAAAAAAAGAAGTAGCTTAAGCTACCTCTGCACCCTCTCAAAATTATTATAGCAGAGGAGCTGAAGCTATGCAATATATCCGGTACCATGAAATGGAAGAGTTGATTAAAAAGAAAAGAGATTTGGAGTGTGCTGTTATAAGTATTGAATTTGAATTAATGGAATTATCAAAGGGCCTTAATGATAATGATGCAGATGAATACATAGCGAATGTTGCATTAAAAAGACCTAATGTTGACCAAGTAAAAATAAATACTAAAGGACATATAACAGATAAAACAGGCTCCACTGCTGTAAACTTTAGAGAGAATTTAGAAAAAGAGATAGCTGAAACCATAGACCAACTTAAATATGAGTTATATTTATTCAAGATAGTGATAGAAAAGCTTGATATTGCATTTAGAGTAATTTCAGAAGAAGGCAAAAAGATAATTGAGTTAAAATATATAGAAAATTTAACTTGGTTTGAAATAGAAGATAACCTATTAATTACTAAAAATAAGGGACAAGATATAAGAAAAAAATCAATAGAAAGATTACGATCTATCTCTAGAATTACAGCCCAACAATATAAGCAAGTTATAGAAATATTAGATTTAAAATGAAAAATATTAATATA
>NZ_JAVFVN010000482.1:0-355 GCF_030910085.1 Stenotrophomonas maltophilia group sp. RNC7
ACTGGATTCCAATGAACTCTAATAAATCTGTCGTATACAAGCTCTGCTACAACCCCTGTAGGTGCTGTAATCTCCGGTAAGCCGTAGGTTAGGTTCGTGTAGATTGGACTGGCACCACCGTCTGGATTTACAATGATGACACCGAAGTCCTCTGTTTTTCCTGCTGGTGTTTTTATGGTTACAGTTTCACTATCGATAAAGTTGTAATCCGTTCCTTCGGTTCCAGATTGTAAAGTATATGGGATTCCTCCAATATATATTAAATCTTTGTTGTTTCCTGTACTTTCATTTGCAGGAGTAATCTTCGGATTGAAGTATACCTTTGCACCCGCCATAAAACCTGAACCCTTTAGCT
>NZ_JAVFVN010000783.1:0-151038 GCF_030910085.1 Stenotrophomonas maltophilia group sp. RNC7
CTGGCAACGTATCGCTTGCTTTAAAACAATTAATAGTTGCTTGATCAAACGTCTGCAAGATGGACAATCATCCTTCCTGCAGGCGCCTTCACAAGATACCTGCGCATACTTTCAAAGATCCGGGGAAGTGGCCTCAGCGCCATTCCCGTGTGCTGCGAAGTTTCCTTCGTAGCGAAGCCGCCCATTATGCCAGACTTTTTCAGTCCGTCAACACCTTCGTTCGATCATCTCGTTCGGCGGTGGTGGGTGCCCTGTTGTCGCTGAAGCCCCTTGGTGGCGACCCCTGCGACGGGGGAGGAGAAGTATGTCCCCATTCCCATCATTTGTGAAGGGGGTGTGGCGATTTTTTTCACCGGATGTTGCATCTGTTCATGCGCCGCGCTGCGGCAGGAACCCGTGAAGAGCAGCCGAGCGTGGGCTTGGCCCTACAAGAGCAGAAGGAAGGGCCGGCTGGCGCCGGCCCTTCCTTCTTCTCAGCCAGCAACCAGGCGCACGCGGGCGAAGGTGCGCTTGCCGACCTGCAGCAGGCCTTCGAAGCCGGGCTGCAGCACCTGCTGGCCGTCTTCGACCACTTCACCGTCCACCTTGACCGCGCGCTCCTTGAGCTTGCGGTTGGCTTCGGAGTTGCTCGGGGTCAGGCCGGCCGCCGTCAGCAACGCGGCAATACGCAGGCCTTCGGCCGGGATCGCCACATCCTGCAGCGGCAGCTGGGTGATATCGCCCTGCCCGGTCACCGCCGCTTCCCAGCCGGCAATCGCCTGCTCTGCCACCACGGCGTCGTGGAAACGGGTCGCCAGCTCACGCGCCAGGCGCAGCTTGACCACGCGCGGGTTCAGGCCGCCATTGGCCACCTGCTCGCGCAGCTGCACGGCCTCGGCCTGGCTGATGTCGAAGGACAGCAGCTCGATCCAGCGCCACATCAGGGTGTCGTCCACCTTCATGGTCTTGGTGACGATGTCGATGGCCGGCTCGCTGATACCAATGTAGTTGCCCAGCGACTTGGACATCTTGTTGACGCCGTCCAGGCCCTCCAGCAGCGGCATGGTCAGCACCACCTGCGGCTTCTGGCCATGGTGTTCCTGCAGGCCACGGCCCATCAGCAGGTTGAACTTCTGGTCGGTACCGCCCAGCTCGACGTCGGCCTCCAGGGCCACCGAGTCGTAGCCCTGCACCAGCGGGTACAGGAACTCATGGATGGCGATGGACTGCTGGGCGGCATAACGCTTGGCGAAGTCGTCGCGCTCGAGCATGCGCGCCACGGTGTGCTGGCCGGCCAGACGGATCATGTCGGCCGCGCCCATCTTGCCGAACCACTCCGAGTTGAAGCGGACTTCGGTACGGCTGCGGTCCAGCACCTTGAACACCTGTTCCTCATAGGTACGGGCGTTGGCCAGCACGTCATCGCGGCTCAGCGGCTTGCGGGTCAGGCTCTTGCCCGAGGGATCGCCGATCATGCCGGTGAAGTCGCCGATCAGGAAGATGACCTGGTGGCCAAGGTCCTGGAACTGGCGCATCTTGTTCAGCAGCACCGTGTGGCCCAGATGCAGGTCGGGCGCGGTGGGGTCGAAGCCGGCCTTGATCCGCAGCGGGCGGCCCTCCTGCAGGCGCGCACGCAGATCCTCGAGCTTGAGGATCTCGTCGGCACCGCGGCCGATCAGGGCAAGGGCTTCTTCAATCGAGGACACGTGACTACTCCCGGCAACGCCGATTCTTGTGTGGGGTGTTAAAGCAAAGTTAACCCGATTGGCTTCACAAAAGCCAATGGGCACAAGGGTTTGACGCGGTTTTCTCAGGTGTCTATGGTAACCGCCGATCAGGCCCGCGCTCCCGGGCCGCCAGGAAAAGACCGCCGATGCACAATTCCGAACAAGGGCGCGCACGCAAGCAGCGCTTCCAGGAACGCCTTCACGTCCTGCACGACAACGCCCTGCATCGGAAGCTCAGGCAACACCTTCCCGCCGCCTTCAATGAGCGCTGGACCCGCCGCCATTGGATGCACGCCAGCCTGTTTGCGACCATCGGCGCCCTGGTGGCGACGATCGTCCCCGGTTTCTCGCACACCATTGATGCGCCTTACGCGGACAGCCACACCAGTCTGGCGCTGCCGCTGCCGCCGTTGACCATGGCCCGCCAGCAGCAGGTGCCGGGCGACAGCTGGCAGGTGCTGCGCATCCAGCGCGGCCAGACCCTGAGCGATCTGTTCGACAAGGCCGGCATTCCGGCCACCACCCTGCACCGGGTGCTGGAGCACCCCGGTGCGCGCGAGGCGCTGACCAAGCTGCGCCCGGGCGCCGAGATCGCCTTCGACATGCCACTGTCCGGCGACCTGCGCAGCATCCGCTTCGATCGCGACGCCGACAACCGGGTGGAACTGAGCCTGACCGGCGATGACATCAAGGAGAAGGTGACGCGGCGCGAGACTTCCACGCGTACCGTGGTCACCAGCGGCGAGATCACCAGTTCGCTGTATGCCGCGGCCCGCCGGGCCGGGCTGTCGCCGTCGGCGATCGCGACGATGACCGACGACATCTTCAAGTACGACATCGACTTCTCGAAGGACCTGCAGCCGGGCGACCGCTTCAGCGTGGTGATGGACGAGACCTGGCGCGAAGGCGAGAAGGTGGACACCAGCAAGATCCTGGCGGCGACCTTCACCACCGGGGGCAAGACCTATTCCGGCTTCCGCTTCGACCGCAACGGCAAGTCCGAGTACTACGACATCAACGGCCGTTCGTTGAAGAAGAGCTTCATCCGCATGCCGATCCCGTTCGCGCGGCTGAGCTCGACCTTCGGCGCACGCAAGCACCCGGTGCTGGGCAAGATGCGCATGCACAAGGGCGTGGACTACGCCGCGCGTACCGGCACGCCGATCATGGCCGCCGGCGATGCCCGCGTGCAGTTCGCCGGCGTGCAGCGCGGCTATGGCAACGTGGTGATCCTCGATCACGGCCGCGGCCACACCACCCTGTACGGGCACATGTCGCGCTTTGCGAACATCAAGACCGGCCAGCGCGTGGCCCAGGGCACGGTGATCGGCTACGTCGGCTCGACCGGCCTGGCCACAGGCCCGCACCTGCACTACGAATTCCGCGTCAACGGCGAGCACCGCAACCCGCTGACCGTGACCATGCCGCCGCCGGAGCCGCTGAAGGGCGCCGAGCTGGTCGCCTTCCGCGCGCAGACCGCGCCGGCGATGGCCCGCATCCAGGGCATGGAGAAGCTGATCTACGCCGATGCCAGCCCGGCACCGACCAGCCGCGACGAGGCCGCCACCGAGGTGGCCAGCGCCAAGGACAAGCAGTCGACCGGCCGCAAGCGCGGCTGAGCGCGCTGCGTTGACGAACGAGGACGCGGCAGCCCAAGCTTGCCGCGTCCTTTTTTTATGCCCGCCATGAACACCACTGCCGACGCTGACGCCCCCCTGTACCTTGGTCTGATGTCGGGCACCAGCGCCGACGGCATCGATGCCGCGCTGGTGCAGTTTCCCGCGGGCGGAGGCTGCCGCTTCGTGCATGGACTGACCGCCCGCTGGGAACCGGTGCTGCGCGCGCGGCTGGTGGCGCTGGGCGAAGGTGGCCCGTTGGATTCGCTGGAGGAGCTGGGCGAACTGGACGCGCGGATTGCGATCAACTTCGCCGAGGCTGCCAACCAGCTGCTGGCCGAAGCCGGCGTGGATCGCAGCCAGGTGCGCGCGATCGGCTCGCACGGCCAGACCGTGCGCCACCGCCCGCTGGCCGATCCGGCGTTCACCGTGCAGCTGGGCGACGGCAACCGCATCGCCGAACTGACCGGAATCACCACGGTGTCCGACTTCCGCCGTCGCGACGTAGCGGCCGGGGGGCATGGCGCGCCGCTGATGCCGGCTTTCCACCTGGGCATGCTGGGTGCCGCCGATGAAGACCGCGCGGTGCTCAACCTGGGCGGCATCGCCAACCTGACCCTGATCCCGCGCGAAGGCGCGGTGCGTGGCTTCGATACCGGCCCGGCCAACGCGCTGATGGATGCTTGGTGCCAGCGCCACACCGGCCGTACCTTCGATGCCGATGGCGCGTATGCCGCCAGTGGCGCGGTGGACGAGGGCCTGCTGGCCGGCTGGCGTTCGGACCCGTGGTTCGCGCTGCCGCCGCCGAAGAGCACCGGGCGCGAGCAGTTCCATCTGGCCTGGGCCGAGGCCCACATGGAGGAAGGCGAATATGCCGCTGCCGATGTGCAGGCCACCCTGCTGGAGCTGACCGTGGCAACCGTGGCCGATGCGCTGCTGGCGCAGCAGCCGCAGACCCGGCGCCTGCTGGTCTGTGGCGGCGGCGTACGCAACCGGCAGCTGATGAAGCGCCTGGCGGCGCGGCTGCCGGAGGTGCAGGTGGAGTCCAGCGCGGTGCACGGGCTGGACCCGGAGTACGTGGAGGCGATGGGCTTTGCCTGGCTGGCGCAGCGGACGATGGACGGGCTGGCCGGCAACCTGCCGAGCGTGACCGGAGCCAAGGGGCCGCGGATCCTGGGGGCAATCCACCTGGCGTGAGGTGGCGCCATCCACGCATGACGTGGATTCACCGGGCAGCCGAGCGTGGGCTCGGCTCTACAAAGCCGCTAATCGAAGCCCTGCCCTGCAGGCAAGGCCTGCAGGGCGGCGATCGCATCGGAGAGGGCGTCCACTTCGGGATCGCCGAAACCGGAGCGGACCTCCAGTTCACTGCTGAACAGGCCCTGCTCCAACAACGCGGCGCAGGTCTGTTCTTGGGTCCAGCCGCGGGCGACCGCGACACGTCGGATACGTTCCAGCAGCAGCGGGTCCAGGTCCCGCAGCACAACGTCGGCCATGCTCACTTCCCCGTTCGCAAGGCACCGCCCCCTCGGCGCGTGGGGGCGATGATCCCGCAGACTGGACGGGCAGGCAATCAGGTCGAGCTGGAGGCCTGGCGACGGCGCTGCTGCAGGATCAGCAGGGCGCAGAGGATCACCACCGGGATCGCCACCAGCGCGGTACCGACGAAGAACAGCGCGTAGCCTTCCAGCAGCGTCCGACCCTGTGCGAGCGTCTGTACCGACCACCCCGAGAGCCCCTTGAGCGCCTTGCCGGGCATCGCGTAGAACGAACTCAGCAGCGCGTACTGGGTTGCGGTGTATCCGATGCTGGTCAGGCTGGACATATAGGCGATCAGCGCCGTACCGGCGAAACCGCTGGCGAAGTTGTCGATGGCCATGGCCACAGCAAAATGGGTCGTGTCTGGGCCCGAATAGGCCAGCCAGGCAAATGCCAGGTTGGAGGCAGGCCCCAGCACGGCACCCACCATCAGCGCCGCCAGCACCCCCCAGCGAACCGAGACCAGGCCCGCCGCAGCAATGCCAACGAAGGTCGCGACCAGACCCACCGAGCCACGCACGGCGCCCACGGTGTCCTCGTCCAGGCCGAGATCGACATAGAAGGGGTTGGCCATCGGCCCCATGACGAAGTCGGCCATGCGATAGACGCTGATGGCCACCAGGATCAGGATCGCGCCGCTGCGATGCTCGCGGACGAAGGCGATGAACGGCCCCGCCACGGCGTCGAACAGGCCGCGCGGCGTCCACAGGGAGGTCGCCTGTGCCTGCACGGCAGCCACTTCCCGCGCGGGTTCACGGGCCATGACCACGGCTACCACGCCAAGCGCCATCAGCACGGCCATGATCTCGTAGGAGACCTGCCAGCCAACACGGGCCGCGATGATCAGGATCAGTGCATCGGTGACCAGCAAGGCAGTGCGGTAGCCCAATGCCGAGGATGAGGTCAGCAGGCCAAGCTGCTCGCTGTTGTCAGCACTTTCAATGCGCCAGGCATCGATGACGATGTCCTGGGTGGCCGAAGCAAACGCCACGATCACGGCCATTACGCCGAACACGACGATGTGCTGCCAGGCGATGCCCAGGAACTGGATCTGGCCGCCCTTGGGCTGGACCAGCGCCATGCCGACAAGGCCCACCACTACGACCAGCTGCGACAGCAGCATCCAGCCGCGGCGGCGGCCAAAACGACCGAACAGAGGCACGTCGGTCTTGTCGACGATCGGCGCCCACAGGAACTTCATGGTGTAGGCCAGCCCGACCCATGACAGGAAACCGATCGTGCTCAGCTCGATGCCTTCCTTGCGCATCCAGAAGCCGAGCGTGTTGCCCACCAGATAGATGGGCAGGCCCGAACTGAAACCGAGCAGCAGCATCGCCAGCACCTTGCGCTGGCTCAGGTTGGACAACACCTGCTGCCACGGTCGGCGCGGCTTGGCGGCCTCAGTCACAGGTCGTAGTCCACGGTGAACGGGGCGTGGTCGGAGAAGCGCTCGTCGCGGTAGATCGAACAGCTACGCAGTTTGTCGCGCAAGCCCGGCGTGATGAACTGGTAGTCGATGCGCCAACCGACGTTGTTGGCACGGGCGGCGCCGCGGTTGCTCCACCAGGTGTAGTCCTCGCCGGCGGGGTTGAGCAGGCGGTAGGCATCGGCCCAACCGCGGCCGGCGGCGACATCGGTGGCCTGGCCGTGGTCGGCGCAGAGGGCGTTGAGCCAGTCGCGCTCCTCCGGCAGGCAGCCGGAATTCTTCTGGTTGGACTTCCAGTTCTTGATGTCCAGCGCCGAACGCACGATGTTCCAGTCGCCGCACAGCACGTAGTCGCGGCCGCTGCGCGCCCACTCCTCCAGGATCGGGCGCAGCCATTCCATCACTTCGAACTTGAAGCCCTGGCGCAGGTCACCCGAGCTGCCGGAGGGAATATAGAAGGAGACCACGCTGAGATTGCCGTAGCGCGCCTCGATGTAGCGGCCTTCGTCGTCGAACGGGGCCCAGCCCAGCGAGGTGATGACCTGGTCCGGCTCGCGCCTGCTGTAGATCGCCACGCCGCTGTAGCCCTTCTTGGTGATGGCGTCGCGATAGAAGCAGTGGTGCCCGTCTGGACGGAACATCGGGTCGGTCAGCTGGTCTTCCTGGGCCTTGGTCTCCTGGATGCACAGGACGTCGGCGTCCTGGGCACGGAACCAGTCGAGGAAGCCCTTGGTCGCGGCGGAACGGATGCCATTGGCGTTGAAACTGATGATGCGCATGCGGGGACCTGCGGCGGGAAACCGGGCAAGCATACCGGTTGCCCGTGGGGCTGCGCAGTCCGCCAGGCAGCGCCGCGACACCGTTCACGCGGGGCCGGACGAGCGCGAAACGCCCAGCTGGATTAGGATTTGTGCTCCAAATGAAGATGAATCGAGTTTTGATGAGCGACCACCGCCACCGTTTCCTGCAGCTGGCCCTGACCGCCGACGCCCTGCGCTTCGGCCAGTTCACCCTCAAGTCCGGCCGGCTGAGCCCCTATTTCTTCAACGCCGGCCGTTTCGACTCCGGTTCGCTGCTGTCCCAGCTCGGCGCCTGCTATGCCGATGCCATCGATGCCAGCGGGATCAAGTACGACGTGGTGTTCGGCCCGGCCTACAAGGGCATCCCGCTGGCCACCGCGATGGCCTGCGAGCTCGCCCAGCGCGGCCGCGACCTGCCGCTGTCATTCAACCGCAAGGAAGCCAAGGACCACGGCGAAGGTGGCCAGCTGATCGGCGCCGACATGAATGGCAAGCGCGTGCTGATCGTCGACGACGTGATCACCGCCGGTACCGCGATCCGCGAAGCGCTGGGCATCATCCGCGCTGCCGGCGGCACCCCAGCCGGCATCGTGGTAGCCCTGGACCGCCAGGAGATCGCCTCGGAAACCGACCGCCGCTCGGCGGCGCAGTCGGTGGCCGAAGAGGCCGGGATTCCGGTGATCGCCGTGGCGTCGCTGGCCGATCTGCTTGATTTCGCCTCCGGCAACCCGGAACTTGTGGGTTACCGCCAGCCGCTGGAAGCCTACCGGGCCCAGTACGGCGTCCGTTCGATCCGCTGACCGACCCAGGGGAAAGGTCATGTCCCGAGTTCCTGCCGTTCTCTTTGCCGGCCTGCTGCTGGCCGTGCCGTCCACCGTGCCGGCGCAGTCGCGCGACGGCGGCAAAGTGGAAAAGAAGCTGTATTGCTGGAACGAGGGCAAGGAGCGGATCTGCAGCGATTCGCTGCCAGCCGATGCGGTCAATCACGCCCGCGAGGAGTTCAACGCGAAGAGCGGCCTGCGCAATGCGCAGGTCCAGCGCGCGTTGACCGACGAAGAGCGCGCCGCGGCCAGCACCCAGGCGCAGCAGCAGCAGCTGGACCTGATGGCCGAGCAGACCCGCCAGCGTACCGAGCAGGCGATGCTGTCCACCTATGGCAGCGAGGAGGACCTGCGCCGGGTGTTCGCCGAGCGCCAGGAAGTGCTGGACAACAACCTCAAGACCGCCGAGTACAACGTCACCAGCCTGCGCGAATCACTGGTGGCGCTGCTGTCGGCCGCCGGTGACCGAGAACTGGCCGGTGGCAAGGTCGCCGACAAGCAGGCCGAGGCGATCCGTCAGCGGCACGTGCAGTTGCAGGCGCAGCAGCGCCTGCAGGCCGGGTTCCTGCAGCAGCAGCAGGCGCTGAAGGCGGAAATTGAAAGCACCCTGCAGCGCTATCGCGAGCTGAAGGGCGTGGCACCGACGAGCCAGGCGCCGTGATTCGCTTGTAGAGCCGAGCCCATGCTCGGCTCCGCGTGACCTTGGGAAAGAGCAGCCCAGCATGGGCCCGGCTGTACAGTAGGCGGCGCCTGGTTACGGCTTGGCCCACGGAATTTATGCACTCTTTACGCGTCGGCACGGTCCGGCGCGTAGTGCGTTTATGGGCGGCAGGACGACGATGACGGCCTGAGGTGGAGGGGTTCCACCAGGACGCTATTGCAATGTCCCCCTGGCTGTCGTTGTTGTGTGGCGTGCTGGTGCTGGTCGCCGCCGCCTATCTCCTTTATGTCGTGCTGCGGCCCGAGTCATTCTGAGCGGAGCCTGCCATGACCGAGATGCTTGTGATTATTGCCGCCAGCCTGTTGCTGGCGTGGCCGCTGGGCCTGTACCTGGCGCGCGTGATGCGCGGCACGCCGATGAAGGCCGACGTGCTGTTCAACTGGATCGAAAAGCCGTTGTACAAGGTGTTCGGCGTCGATCCCTCGCGCGCGATGTCCTGGCGCGGCTATGTGCTGGCCTTCGTGCTGAGCAACGTGGTGGTCGCCGTACTGACCCAGGCGGTGTTCATGACCCAGGCCTGGTTGCCGTTGAATCCGGACCAGATCCCGAACATGCGCTGGGACACCGCGCTGCACACGATGATCTCGTTCCTGACCAACACCAACCAGCAGCACTATTCGGGCCAGGCGCAGCTGTCCTACCTCTCGCAGATGACCGGCATCACCGGCCTGCAGGTGGTGACACCGATGATGGGCCTGGCGCTGGCGGTGGCCACGCTGCGCGCGTTGTTCTCGCGTGCGCCGCAGGCTGCGGCGGCCACCAGTACCGGCGATGACCGCCAGGTGGCGGTGGGCAACTACTACGTGGACGTGGTGCGCCTGTGCGTGCGCTTCCTGTTGCCGCTGTGCCTGGTGTGGACCCTGCTGCTGACCAGCCAGGGCGTGCCGTCGACGATGGCCGGTGGCCCGCAGGCCACGCCGATCGATGCCAGCGCCGGCATGGCCGGACAGAAGCTGCCGCTGGGCCCGGTGGCGGCGATGGTCGCGGCCAAGCAGCTGGGCGCCAACGGTGGCGGCTGGTACGGCCCGAACAGCAGCTTCCCGCTGGAGAACCCGACCCCGCTGTCGAACGCGCTGGAGATCGTCGGCATCCTGCTGGTGCCGATGGCGGTGATCTTCATGATCGGTGCGTTCACCGGCCGGCGCCGGTTCGGCGCCCTGGTGTTCAGCTGCATGCTGGGCATGTCGCTGCTGTCCACCGGCGCGATGGTGTGGAGCGAAGGGCACAGTGCCAGCGCCGCCACGCCGCTGCTGATGGAAGGCAAGGAGGTGCGCTTCGGCGCCGACGGCACGGCGCTGTGGGCGGCGGTGACCACCCAGGTCTCCAACGGCTCGGTCAACGGCATGCATGACTCGCTGGCGCCGCTGAGTGGCGGCATCGCGATGGTCAACATGCTGGTCAGCGCGATCTGGGGCGGCATCGGCTGTGGCCTGCAGCAGTTCATCGTGTACCTGCTGCTGGGCGTGTTCCTGGCCGGGTTGATGACCGGACGTACGCCGGAACTGTTCGGCCGCAAGCTGGAGACGCCACAGGTACGCCTGCTGGCCCTGCTGGTGCTGCTGCAGCCGATCACCCTGCTGGTGTTCACCGCGATCACCCTGGCCGTGCCCGGGCTGGCCGCTACCTCCAACCCGGGCTTCCATGGCATCAGCCAGGTGTTCTACGAGTACGTCTCGGCCTACGCCAACAACGGCTCGGGCTTCGAGGGGCTGGGCGACGCCACGCTGTGGTGGAACCTGAGCTGCTCGCTGGTGCTGCTGCTGGGCCGCTTCCCGCTGCTGATCATCCCGCTGGTGGTGGCCGCGCAACTGGCCGCCAAGCGCCAGGCGCCGGAGTCTGCCGGCAGCCTGCAGATCGAAACCCCGACCTTCGCCCTGACCCTGGTCTCGGTGATCGTCATCCTGACCGTGCTGCAGTTCATGCCAGCGCTGGTACTCGGCCCGATCGCCGACCACCTCAGCCTGGGACTGCACTAAGGACACCCCGATGAGTACCCACGCAAGTTCCACCCGTAGTTCCCTTGCCCCGCGCCCTGCGCTGCTTGATGGCGCCGGCCTGCGCCGTGCGCTGGTCGACGCAGTACGCAAGCTATCGCCGATGCACCTGGTGCGCAGCCCGGTGATGGCGGTGGTGATGGCCGGCACGATCGTCGCCGCCATCGTCACACTGACCGGCAATGCGCCGCTGGGCTTCGGCCTGGCGGTGACCGCGATCCTGCTGGTGACCGTGTTGTTCGGCAATTTCGCCGAAGCAGTGGCCGAGGCGCGTGGCCGTGGCCAGGCCGCATCGCTGCGCCGCGCTCGCCAGGATCTGGTGGCGCGCCGCCTGGCCGCGCCGCAGCCGGGGGCTGCGGAAACCCAGGTACCTGCCGCCGAGCTGCGCCCGGGCGACCATGTGATCGTCAGTGCCGGTGAGCTGGTGCCGGCCGATGGCGAGATCGTGCAGGGCCTGGCCACCATCAACGAGGCGGCGGTGACCGGCGAATCCGCCCCGGTGCTGCGCGAGGCCGGTACCGACCGTTCCGGCGTGATCGGCGGCACCAAGGTGCTGTCCGACCAGATCATCGTGCGGGTGACCGCCGAGCCGGGGCACAGCTTCCTGGACCGGATGATCGCGCTGGTGGAAGGTGCCAACCGTCAGAAGACGCCGAACGAGATCGCGCTGACCCTGTTGCTGGCAGCGATGACGCTGACCTTCCTGGTGGTGGTGGCGACGCTGCCGGCGATCGGCGCGGCGGTAGGCGTGCAGGTCGATCCGCTGCTGCTGATCGCGCTGCTGGTATGCCTGATCCCGACCACCATCGGCGGCCTGCTGCCGGCCATCGGCATCGCCGGCATGAACCGTGCGCTGGCTGCCAACGTGCTGGCCAAGTCGGGCAAGGCGGTGGAAGTGGCCGGCGACGTCGACGTGCTGCTGCTGGACAAGACCGGCACCATCACCTACGGCGACCGCCAGGCCAGCCACTTCCATCCGTTGGCCGGCATCGACGCCAGCCAGCTGCGTGAAGCGGCGCTGCTGTCCTCGCTGGCCGACCCGACCCCGGAAGGCAAGTCGATCGTACGCCTGGCGCGCGAGCAGGGTTGCGCCACCGCCGAGCCGGACCATGCCGAGTACCTGGCGTTCAGTGCACAGACCCGCATGTCCGGCGTGGACCTGGAACATGGCCGGCAGATCCGCAAGGGTGCCGCCGATGCGATCCGCGCCCACGTACAGGCGCTGGGCGGCAACGCGCCGGCGGAACTGGCCGGTCGCGTCGAGCAGGTGGCGCGCGATGGCGCCACCCCGCTGGTGGTGGCCGAGGGTCGCCACGTGCTGGGCGTGATCGAGCTGTCGGACGTGGTCAAGCACGGCATGCGCGAGAAGTTCGCGCAGCTGCGCGCGATGGGCATCCGCACGGTGATGATCACCGGCGACAACCCGCTGACCGCCGCTGCCATCGCTGCCGAAGCCGGCGTCGATGACTACATCGCCGAGGCCCGCCCGGAGGACAAGCTGGCGCGCATCCGCCAGGAGCAGGCCGGTGGCCGGCTGGTGGCAATGGTCGGTGACGGCACCAACGACGCCCCGGCACTGGCCCAGGCCGACATCGGCCTGGCGATGAACTCCGGCACGCAGGCGGCGAAGGAGGCCGGCAACATGGTCGACCTCGATTCGGACCCGGCCAAGCTGCTGGCGGTGGTGGAAGTGGGCAAGCAGCAGCTGATCACCCGCGGCGCGCTGACCACCTTCTCGCTGGCCAACGACGTCTCCAAGTACTTCGCGATCCTGCCGGCGCTGTTCGCCGCGGCCGTGCCGACCATGGCCGCACTGAACGTGATGCAGCTGTCGAGCCCGCGCAACGCAGTGCTGGCGGCACTGATCTTCAACGCCCTGGTGATTCCCGCCCTGATTCCGCTCGCCCTGCGTGGCGTGCGCTTCCGCCCGGCCACCGCAACGGCGCTGCTGCGCCGGAACATGCTGGTGTACGGCCTCGGCGGCGTGCTGCTGCCGTTCGCGGCGATCAAGGCGATCGACCTCCTTCTTGTCCTGGTATTCGGCGCATGAACCGTACTGTTTCCACTTCGTCTTCCCTTCCCCGCGGACAGAAAGCCGAGGCCCGCGTGGCGAGCCTGCAGGATGGCGCAAGCTGGCGCCCGGCGATCGGCCTGGGCCTGGCCACCCTGCTGCTGGCCGGCGCGGTCTACGCCGGCATCGCCACCGGCTTCGCCGGCCTGGCCTACCCGACCCAGGCCGAGGGCAGCCTGCTGCGCGACGGCAACGGCCAGGTGCGCGGCTCGGCGTGGCTGGCGCAGCCGTTCACCGGTGATGGCTACTTCCAGGCGCGTCCGTCGGCGGCCAACTACGACCCGATGGCCGCGGCCGGTTCCAACATGGCGCGCAGCAATCCCGCGCTGGCCGAGCGCGTCGCTGCCAGCACCGCTGCGGTGGCTGCACGGGAAGGTGTCGCGCCAGCGCAGGTTCCGGCCGATCTGGTAACCCAGTCCGGCGGCGGTCTCGATCCGCAGTTGTCGCCGGCCGCCGCACAGCTGCAGGTGGCGCGCGTAGCGCGTGCCCGTGGCCTGCCGGTGGAGCGCGTGCAGGCACTGGTGCAGGCCCATACCGAAGGGCGCCAGTGGGGCCTGTTCGGCCAGCCACGGGTGAACGTGGTGACGCTGAACTTCGCGCTGGACCATGCAGCCAAGGCACCGTGATGCCGGTCTGCACCGGCTGCGCGCACAATGGCAGCCATGACAGCGGCCCCCATGACTGATGCACGTACCCGCCAGGCCGATGCCCTGGTTGAAGGCCTGCAACGCGAAGCCGGCGGCAAGCTGACCGTGTTCCTCGGTGCGGCGCCGGGCGTGGGCAAGACCTACACCATGCTGACCCGCGCGCAGGAACAGCTGCGCCGCGGCGTCGACCTGGTGGTGGGCCTGGTGGAAACCCATGGACGCACCGATACCCAGGCCCTGTTGGAGGGCCTGCCGCAGCTGCCGCTGAAGGACGTGGCCTATCACGGCCATGCCCTGCAGGAGATGGACCTGGACGCCGTGCTGGCACGGCATCCGGCGCTGGTGCTGGTGGATGAACTGGCCCATCGCAACGCGCCGGGCAGCCGCCATGAGCGGCGCTGGCAGGATGTGATGGAGCTGCTGGACGCCGGCATCGACGTCTGGACCACGGTCAACATCCAGCATCTGGAAAGCCTCAACGACGTGGTGATGCGGATCACCGGCGTGCGCGTCAGCGAGACCGTGCCCGACGGCGTGCTCGACCGCCTGCACGACATCGTGCTGGTCGATCTGCCGCCGCGCGAACTGATCGCTCGCCTGCAGCAGGGCAAGGTCTATGTGCCCGAACAGGCCGCTCAGGCACTGCAGGCGTTCTTCTCACCGGCCAACCTGACCGCGCTGCGCGAACTGGCGATGCAGGAAGCCGCCGACCGCGTCGACAGCAGTCTGCGCGAAACCCGCGCCGCGCGTGGCGAAGGCAATCTGCCCCTGCGTCGCGGCGTTCTGGTGGCCATCGACGGGGGCGGCCAGAGCGAATACCTGGTGCGCGTGGCGCGGCGCATCGCAGAGCGCCGCGACGCACCGTGGACGGTAGTGACCGTGCAGGGCCGGCGCCAGGACGAGGCGACCCGGCGCGAGATCGATGCGGCCTTCGCGCTGGCACGGCGGCTGGGCGGCGACGCCGAACTGCTGCATGGATCGAGCATCGCCGATGCCCTGCTCGATCATGCCGCACACAACGGCGTGTCGACCCTGGTGCTGGGCCGGACCCGCGAACGTCCACTGGCACGGATGTTCAACCGCACCCTGACCCAGCAGCTGATCCAGCGTGGCGCGCATTACGAGATCACCATCATCAGCACGCCGCAGGCACGCGCACGCTCGCGCCGCGAGAGCCTGCTGCCGCCAATGCGCGGTATCAGTCATGAACCGGCACAAGCCCTGATCGCTACCGCGCTGGCCTGTGCGGTGGCGTGGCTTGCCGAACACTGGGTGGGCATGGCCGACCTGTCGATGGTGTTCATCGTCGCGGTGGTGCTGGTGGCTGCACGCACGCGCGCCAGCGTGGCGGTGATGGCCGCGATCCTGTGCTTCCTGGCCTACAACTTCCTGTTCATCGCGCCGCGCTTCACCTTCGCCATCGGTGCACGCCAGGGCGTGATCACCGTGTTCCTGTTCCTGGCCGCCGCACTGGTGGCCGGGCGCCTGGCCTCGCGCCTGCGCATGCAGGTGATTGCGCTGCGTGCGGCCAACCGCCATGCGCGTGCGCGCCAGCAGCTGGGCCGTCAGCTGGCCAGCGCGGCCGGCAACGGCGAGGTGGCACAGGCAGGCCGGCATGCGCTGGAGCAGGCCCTGGACGTGCCGGCGTGGCTGCGGATCGGCACCGATACCGCCGCCGGTGGCCGCAACCAGCCTGGCGATACCGACCTGGCTGCCGCCGACTGGGCACTGCGCCACGGCCAGCCCAGTGGGCGCTTCACCGATACCCTGGCCGGTGCGCAATGGTGGTTCCTGCCGTTGCTGGACGGCGAAGACCGTGCGATCGGCGTGGCCGGCCTGTACCTGCCCGGCGCACAGGCGCGCCTGCTGCCCGAACAACGGCAGCTGGCCGAAGCGATGGTCGACGACATCGCACAGGCCGCGCTGCGTACCCGGCTGGTGGCGGAACTGGAGCAGGCACACGTCAGCAACGAGACCGAGCGGTTGCGCTCGGCGCTGCTCTCCTCGGTGTCGCACGACCTGCGCTCGCCATTGGCGGCGATGATCGGGTCGGCCGACAGCCTGGCCAGCTACGGTGCGGCCATGGATACAGCCGATCGCCGTGCTTTGCTGGACACCATCCTGGTCGAGGGCGAACGGCTGGACCGCTACATCCAGAATCTGCTGGACATGACCCGGCTGGGTCATGAAGGGCTGAAGATCAACCGCGACTGGATCGGCGTGGACGAGCTGATCGGCTCGGCGGCACGACGCCTGCAGCGCTACCAGCCAAAGGTGCGGCTGGAGCTGGACATCCCAGCCACGCTGGCACCGATCTGGGTGCACCCGGCGCTGGTCGAACAGGCCGTGTTCAACGTGATGGAGAACGCGGCCAAGTTCTCGCCGCCCGACGCCGCGGTGCAGGTACAGGCGCGCGAGCTGGACGGCCAGCTGCGCATCGACGTGATCGATGCCGGCCCCGGCATTCCCGATGACGAGCGCGCGCGCATCTTCGACATGTTCTACAGCGTCGAGCGTGGCGACCGAGGCCGCCACGGCACCGGCCTGGGCCTGACCATCTGCCAGGGCATGATCGGCGCACATGGCGGCAGCGTGCAGGCGCTGCCCGGACGCGACGGTCGCGGTACCCTGATCCGCATCACCCTGCCCCTGCTCAAGCCAGCCTCCCACGATGAGCCCGACCCCGATTGATGCCAGCGTGCCGGCCGCACGCGTGCTGGTGATCGACGATGAAACCCAGATCCGCCGGTTCCTGGACATCAGCCTGCGCGCGCAGGGCTACCAGGTGCGGCAGGCCGCCACCGGCCAGGAAGGCCTGCAGCTGGCCGCCAGCGAAGACATGGACCTGGTGATCCTGGACATTGGCCTGCCGGACATGGAAGGCCATGAGGTCCTGGAACAGCTGCGCCAGTGGAGCCAGGTGCCGGTGATCATGCTGACCGTGCGCGCCGGCGAAGCCGAGAAGGTGCGCGCACTGGATACCGGCGCCAACGACTATGTGACCAAGCCGTTCGGCACGCAGGAACTGATGGCGCGCGTGCGGGCGCTGCTGCGCACGCGCAGCGTGCCGACCGATGGCACGCCGCCGGTGTTCGACGATGGCCACCTGCACGTGGACCTGGTGCGTCGCGAAGTCGCCCTGCAGGGTGAACCGGTGGCGTTGACCCGCAAGGAATACGCGCTGCTGTCGCTGCTGCTGCGCAATGCCGGGCGGGTGGTGACCCAGCCGCAGATCCTGCAGGAGATCTGGGGGCCGACCCACCAGCACGACACCCACTACCTGCGCATCCTGGTCGGCAAGCTGCGGCACAAGCTGGGCGATTCGGCGCTGGATTCGCGCTACCTGTTCACCGAGCCGGGCGTGGGGTTGCGGTTCAAGGGGTGAGGGTGTGTCGACCAGGGTCGACACCTACCAAGAGCGGGCAAGGCGTGCCGACCAACGGTCGGCCCCCACCAGGATCGTTCAGAACCCCAGCGGGGTGTCGCCCAGCACTGGTTGCAGCTGGCTGCGGAACAGGGCCTGGATGCGTTCCAGTGCGGCCTCGTCGTTGCCTTCGAAGCGCAGCACCAGCACCGGCGTGGTATTGGAGGCACGCACCAGGCCCCAGCCATCGGCGAAGTCCACGCGCAGCCCATCGATGGTCGACAGGCGGCCACCCACATACGGGTTGTCCGGCGACTGCGCCGCCGCCACCAGCATCGCCACCAGGGCATGCGGCGTCCCGTCGGCCACCGGTACCTTCAGCTCCGGCGTGGCGACCATTTCCGGCAGTTCGCCCAGCACCTCGTCCGGGGTTTCCTCGCGCTGGGCCAGGATCTCCAGCAATCGCGCAGCGGCGTACAGACCGTCGTCGAAACCGAACCAGCGTTCCTTGAAGAAGAAGTGGCCGCTCATCTCGCCGGCCAGCTCGGCATCGGTCTCGCGCATCTTCGCCTTCATCAGCGAATGCCCGGTCTTCCACATCAGCGGGCTGCCACCGTTGCGCAGCACATGGTCGGACAGCTTGCCGGTGCACTTCACGTCGTAGATCACCATCGCGCCCGGATTGCGCATCAACACATCGGCAGCGAACAGCATCAGCAGGCGATCGGCGTAGATGATCCGGCCTTCGCCGGTCACCACGCCCAGCCGGTCGCCGTCGCCATCGAAGGCCACGCCGAGATCGGCGCCAAAGCGCTTGACCGTCTGCACCAGGTCTTCCAGGTTGGCCGGTTCGCTCGGGTCGGGATGATGGTTGGGGAAGGTGCCGTCGACATCGCAGTACAGCGGAATGACGTCGGCGCCGATCGCTTCCAGCAGCTGCGGCGCCAGTGCGCCGGCCACGCCATTGCCGGCATCGGCCACGACCTTCAGTGGGCGGTCCAGCTGCACGTCATCGGCGATGCGCTGGATGTAGTCGGCACTGACATCGCGCTGCTGGTAGTCACCGGGCTCGGCGGCCTGCACCAGGCGGCCCTCGACGATGCGCTGGTAGAGATCGGTGATGGCATCGCCGGACAGCGTCTCGCCGCCAATGACCACCTTGAAGCCGTTGTACTCGGGCGGATTGTGGCTGCCGGTGACTGCCACGCAGGTGCCGGTACGCAGATGGAAGGCGGCGTAGTACACCAGCGGTGTCGGCGCCAGGCCGATGTCGATCACCGCGCAGCCGGCACGGCGCAGGCCCTCGGCCAGCCCGGCCGTCAGCTCGGGTCCGGACAGGCGGCCATCGCGACCGATCACCACCTCGCGCAGGCCCTGCTCCAGTGCCACGGTGCCGATGGCCTGGCCGATCAGCGCCGCGGTCTTCGGTGTCAGTTCACTGCCCACCACGCCGCGGATGTCATAAGCGCGGAAGATGCCGGCGGCCAGCTCCTCGGCCGGCACCGGCGGTGGCGGCGGTGGTGTGACATCGCCACTGCCGGTCACAGCGGCCACGGGTGGCGGCGCCTGCTGCAGGCTCTCGCTCAGGGTCGGGCCATGGTCGGCCTCGGACGCTGCGGCGCGGCGCGGCAAGGGCAGCGACTTCGGCAGTCGGTCACGTCCCACCACCAGCAACACGGCAATGAACGCCAGCAGCAACGCCACAATGGCGCTGGCCAGCGCGCCCAGGCCCAGCGGACCGGCGTCGACATTCGGTACCGACGCGACTAGTCGCAGCGGCGTGCCAGCAACCGGGCGCGCCAGCGCTTCGGCGCTTTCGGACAGGCCCGCGTTGCCCTGGGTGACCAGATCGAAGCCACCCTGGCGCAGGCCAAGGAAGCCTGCGGACGGCGCACGCACCTGGTCCAGCGGCGAGGTCAGCCGCAGCAGCGGCTGGCGGACATAGATCACGGCCGGCCCCAGGCTGCCCAGCTGCACTGGCGCAGCCAGGCCCAGGCGATTGCCGCCACCATCGCGGACGACGCGCAGGCTGGGTTTGCCCTCAGCCACCGCCGCTTCCAGCAGGGCCAGGCGTGCATACCCGAAGGTGGCCGGATCGGCATAGGCGTTGGCCAGATCGGCCGTCAGCACCTCGACCTGCTCAACCCCGGTCCAGCTCTCGCGCACGGCCAGCGCCGCTGCAGCGGCATCGCCGGCCTGCAGCGCCTGCTGCACGCGATCGTTCTTCAACTGCTGCTGCAGCTGCTGCAACTGGCCTGCAGCGGCCTGCTGCAGGCCCTGCACGGCCTGGTCGCGCGCTTCTTCCAGCGCCTGGCCGTTGGCCTCCTGCCGCCATTGCTGCACCGCGCTCCATCCGAACCAGCCGGCCAGCAGGATCAGCAGCACCCCCAGTAGTGGTGCACTGCGACCCAACGACCGTCCCCGCTGTCCTTCCCCGATGCCGCTCATCGATGTCCCCTGTCAACGCACCCCGGTATGGCCGAATCCACCCGTGCCCCGCACGCTGTCGGTGAAAGTATCCACCACCTGCAGGCTGACGCGGGCAATCGGAACCACCACCAGCTGCGCGATGCGATCGCCGGGCTCGATGGTGAAGGCCTCGCGGCCACGGTTCCAGACGCTGATCAGCAGCGGCCCCTGGTAGTCGGCATCGATCAGGCCGGTGCCATTGCCCAGCACGATGCCGTGCCGATGGCCCAGCCCCGAACGCGGCAGGATCACCGCGCACAGGTTCGGGTCGGCAATGTGGATGGCCAGGCCGCTGGGCACCAGCGCGGTGTCGCCCGGCTGCAGGGTCAGTGCGGTATCCAGCGCCGCGCGCAGGTCCATGCCGGCGCTGGCTTCGGTGGCGTAGGCCGGCAGCGGCCAGCTGTCGCCGAAGCGCGGATCGAGCAGCTTGACCTGCAGCGGTCGGGAAAGGGATGCCTGGGTCATGCCTGGAGTCTCCGCGCGATCAGCGCCAGCAGTTGTTCGGCCAGTTCGCGCTTGGAGGTGGCCGGGAATACCTGTTCACCGTCCTGCCAGAAGGCCGTGGCGGCATTGTTGTCGCTCTCGAAACCACCGCCACTGATGCCGACCTGGTTGGCGATCACCAGGTCCAGGCGCTTGTCGATCAGCTTGCCGCGTGCATATTTCTCCACGTCGTGGGTCTCGGCGGCAAAGCCGACCACCAGCTTCAGCGACTGCGTCTGCGCGGCGACTTCGGCCAGGATGTCCGGCGTGCGCACCAGCTCGATCACCAGCGACTGGCTGTCGGCGGTCTTCTTCAGCTTCTGCGCGGCGACCTGGCGCGGGGTGTAGTCGGACACTGCGGCGGCACCGATATAGATGTCGGCGGGCAGCGACTTCAGTACGGCATCGCGCATCTGCGCGGCCGAGCGCACGTCGATGCGCTGCACGCCCGGTGGCGTCGGCAGCTGGACCGGGCCGCTGACCAGCACCACGTGCGCACCCAGCGCGGCGGCGGCAGCGGCCAGGGCAAAGCCCATCTTGCCGCTGCTGCGGTTGCCGACGTAGCGCACCGGATCGATGTCTTCGTAGGTCGGGCCGGCACTGATCAGCAGGCGCAAGCCCTGCAGGGCACGGGTTTCCGGCGCGGCAACCGTGGCAGCGGTACCGCCATTGGCCACCAGCGCGGCCACGATGTCGCCCGGTTCAGCCAGCCGGCCGGGACCGGATTCACCTTCGGCCAGCGGGCCATCGACCGGGCCGATCACCTGCGCACCGCGCTGGCGCAGCAGGGCGATGTTGGCCTGGGTAGCCGGATGCAGCCACATCCGGTGGTTCATTGCCGGGCAGATCGTCAGCGGTGCGGTGCTGGCCAGGCACAGGGTGCTGACCAGGTCATCGGCATGGCCCTGGGCCAGCCGCGCCAGCAGATCGGCGGTACCCGGCGCGACCACGATGCGGTCGGCCCAGCGGGCCAGCTCGATGTGGCCCATGGCCTGCTCGGCGGCGCTGTCCCACAGCGTGGTGCGGGTCGGCTGCCCGGACAGGGCCTGGAAGCTGAGCGGAGTGACGAACTGCTGGGCACCGGCGGTCATCGCCACCTGCACCTGGGCACCGGCATCGCGCAGGCGCCGCACCAGCTCCAGGGCCTTGTAGGCCGCGATCCCGCCTCCGACGCACAACAGCAGTTTCTGGCCTTCCAGCGCGCGGGCCGGCGCGGGGGAAGCGTTGGGGGAGTCAGCCACCTGGAATTCCTGTGCAAACGAGGGCATTAGCTTACCCGATGGTCGGTAATGTCCCGGTACACGGCACACATAGCGGGCGGCTATCAGCAGATGGGACTTGCGCCACAACGCTTCCGGGGTTCAGGACACTGCGATTCGGAACTTTCCTATACCTGTTGGCCGGCCACGTTTGCAGAATCGTCAGTGGCCACCGCAGGTGTGCCGCTTCGCTTTTCGAGGATTCCGCGTGCACCCGCGCATCATCATCGCCGACGACCATCCCGTCGTCCTGCACGGCATCCGCATCGTGCTGCAGACCCATCTGATGGAGGTCGTCGGCAGCGCGCGTGACGGCGCCCAGCTGCTGCAGCTGGTCGAGCACCACGGCTGCGACGCGGTGCTGACCGACCTCTCCATGCCGGGCACCGGCCCGGATGGCCCGGAACTGATCGCTGAGCTGCGCGCACGCCACCCGGGCATGCCCGTGGTGGTGCTTACCGGCGCCCGTCACCCCGGCCTGCTCGATGGCCTGCTGCGTGAAGGTGTCAGTGGCCTGGTCGACAAGTGCGCCGATTTCGGGGAGTTGCCGCAGGCCCTGAACGCGGCTATGGCCGGGCAGGTGTTCGTCTCGCAGCAGCTGCGCGACCACCTGCAGGCGCGCGACCTGATGTTCGCGCGTGAGCCGGCGGCGCTGTCGGCCCGCGAACAGGAAGTGCTGGACCTGTTGGCCGCCGGGCTGAAAGTGAACGCCATCGCCGTCCACTGCGGCCGCAGCCCGAAAACGATCAGCCGGCAGAAGGCCGAAGCCAAGCGCAAGCTGGGGCTGCAGAACAACCAGGAGCTGTTCGCCTATCTGCAGTCGCGACGCGACTGAGGCAACAGCCTACCCGGGCGTGCGCCCTGCCCTGATGGGACGCATCACCCGCGCTGGCGATGATGCAGGCATGCCCATCCATGACTGGCCCGAGCAGGAACGTCCCCGCGAGAAGCTGATCGCCCGCGGCCCCGCCACGTTGTCCGACGCAGAGCTGCTGGCGCTGTTTCTCGGCTCCGGCTTCGGTGGACGCGACGCGGTGCAGACCGCCCGCGACCTGCTGCAGGCGCATGGCCCCCTGCGCGTGCTGCTGGACCGCCCGGCCCGCGAGCTGGCCCGGTTGCCGGGGCTGGGGCCGGCACGAAGCTGTGCACTGGCCGCCGGCCTGGAACTGGCCCATCGCTACCTGGCCGCCGAGCTTCAGCAGGGCGAGGCGGTCGGCAACAACCCGGCCGCGGTCGACCGCTACCTGCAGCACCGCCTGCGCGGCCAGGCCCGCGAGATCTTCATGGCGCTGTTCCTGGACAACCGCCACCGGCTGATCGCCTGCGAGGAACTGTTCCAGGGTACACCTTACTTCCATGCGATGGACGGCTTGAATCCAATGCAGTAGTGTCGGGCAATGCAGTACAGGCAGAATTCAGGATCGGCCAATGGCAACGCTCGAGCTGTTTCAGTTTCAGCGATTCGACCATGGAGAGGCTGACGGCCAGCATCTTTGGTCAGTCTCCATGTCCATCAATGACGTCCCTGAACCCAAGCGGCAGTTGCCATACATTCGCCTGGCTTCCGGGCTACCTTGGACGGAAGCGAATACTTGGCTCGCCAGTCGCGCTTGCGATCCTGCCGAAGATCTAAGCGCAAAGACAATCATTAGAGATGCTCGCGGCCTAGTCAGCTACGCCAACTTTCTGGAAGCCAATGGATTGGCGTGGAACGACTTGGATAAGCCGGATTCAGAAAAGCCTACCTACCTGTACAAGTCGCACAGGAACCTCAATGTAAAAGAGGGTACGGGTGCATACTCGACCGCTCAAACAGAATTACGAGCAGTCGCCAACTTCTACATCTGGTGCACCTCTACCGGCCAACTTGCAGACGAATGCAAGCCGTTCTTGACTCGAACGACCCAGGTCCAAGTCTTTACAAGGTTCGGATCAAAGACAGTCGAGAAAACAGTCTCGAGCATGCCCCTGAAACGACGAAGGACCGCGCCTAGATCGACCTTGGAAGGTGGACTGAAGCCAGTTCCGGCAGAACTTCAGAAGCGAATCCTGACGCTATCCGAGGCACATGCGGGCACAGAAGTGGCATTGATGCTCGCCATTGGCTTTTCTTCTGGAATTCGCTTGGGCAGCATCACAGACCTCAAATGCGAAACCATCGAAAGGGCTGCGTCGACGAACCTGAAAGGCCACAAGTCCATCAAGATCGGTCCCGCGCACGGGGTGATGACGAAGTTCTCAACGAACTACTCCCCCGTCATACCAGACGCGCTCATCCAACGCCTTACTAGCTACATAACTTCGGTCCGGCGCCTAAAACGCGCCATCAAGCATGAAGGTCGGTACTCTCAGTACCTCTTCCTAACCCCGCAGGGTCGTCCCTATCATGATGACGACGGCATTCCGAGCAGCGCCATTGGCGTAGCCATTCATAGGATAAGGACGATCGCACAAGCCGGCGACGTCCCGATCGAAGATTTTCGATTTCACGACTCCCGAGCGACATTCGCATGCAACCTGCTAGATGCCGCGATGGCCATAGGGATCCCTGTGACATCCGCGCTTTCAATCATTACGGAGTTCCTGGGCCAATCAGATGAGCGGACCGCTCTCCGCTATGTCCAGCACGCGCAGAAGAGACGAATCGTCGGCAAGTACAACGACGTCTATGGGCAATGGCTCCTTGAGCTCACTCATGAGACTCCCTGAGCCTCTCATTATTCCCCGCCCCAAGACTGGTAGATCCTTGCCATGGGATCTCTCCAGGCTAGCCTTCATCGGTGCCGCCAAGCGCCCGACCATGACGGTTGATACAGAGATACGCTCGGGGAAGTTTGGGAAATACGATCTACTGCGATACGAACTTCTCAAATCCATTCACAAACACATAGTAGAGAGGCACGTCCTCGGCGAACTGGCTGACTCGACTCGCGAAACAATATTTAACACGCTCAGGACGTTCTTTAACTACTGCGACCGAGAGTCAGTCCAAGTCTCTCCGAAAACATTCTTCATCGCGGTCCAAGGTTGGACCAGATCGTTCAAAACAGCTTCCCCGCACGATCTCGCACAGCAGCAGTACGTCGTTAGAATTCTAGCCGGCGTAACTGGGCAAGACTCAACACTGCTGTTGAAGTCATTTGGGATCTCCAAGCGCGGAGCACCATTGGCGCTGAAGACTAACGATGCGAGAAGCGAAGTCGTTCAGCAGTACGTCGCGGACCTCATCTCGCTTATCGACTGCCTCCAACCAGATAAGCTCTACGCGCCCCTGCCATTGCCAATCCAGGTCAGGAAGAGCGGCCCGATCTACTACCACTACTCTGGGACGTGGAAGTCGACGTCGACCAAGTACGGCTACGATGTCGCAAGACGGCAAAATACCCTTAAGGGCACAAGCCTACATCGCAGGTTCCCTCTGCTTAACCTTAGGGTAACTGCAGAGGCATTCCTATTCATAGCAATGACCGGAATGAATCTTGCCGAAGTTCAAAAGATGAAGGTCGAACAGTACAGCAGACGGTCCGCAGGAGATCACTACGAATTTAGGGAATTCAAGGCTCGCGCCGGGCATGACGTGTTGTTCACCATCCCCAAGCCCTACCTGCCCATCTTCTCTGCATATCTGAAATTTCGCGAAACCCATTTGAGCGAATTCAAGTCAAGCCTGCTCTTCCCAATCTATCAGCGAGGCGGTCCAGCAAGTCGAAAATTTCACAGTGGCAACCTAAGAAATATCTTCAATGAGCTTGGCGTTCCGTTCATTACGACCGTCGAACTCAGAAAGATCAAGTCCAATAGCATCATGGAGGTAAGCGGAGATCCGGGAACAGAGTCCTTGATTCTCCAACATAGCCGTGAAACGTTCGCCAAGAACTATGTGCGTAGAAGCCCACAACGAGCGGCGAGTGAATTCACTGCGTTCTTCAAGTCAGAAGTAGCCGCGCTTCGGGTGTCGCGTGCAGTCGATGGTGCGCCATGCACTCAGAAGGACAACCCCAAGCCATTGACGATAGCTTCACCCGATGCACCCACTCCCAACTGCGACACGATGGCGGGATGCCTCTTCTGTGAAAACTACAAGGGAGTGTCGAGCCTAGACTACATTTGGAGATTGAGGAGCTACCTTCAGCTGAAGCGACTCGAACTCAAAAGTCACCTCTACCCAAACAGAGAACATTCGCGGCCGATACTTGAAACCATGCGCCGCATCCGATCAATCATCCGCGCCTTCTCGCAGAAGAACAAGCAACACGAGGCATGGGCACAGATCGCAGATCGCAAGGTGAATGACGGACAGTTCCATCCATCCTGGGACCTCCTCATTAGATTCGCGCAGGGAGATGCTTGATGCTCACCTCCCGACTTAAATCGAAACACCGTGACGTCCCTCTTCCTAGCGGCCTTGCCAGCATCCACGACGTACCCCCAGATTTCGTAGTCTCCTACAAATCAGATGGATCACCTTGCAGCCGATACGGAGACAACTGTTGGATATTCTCCGCATACCACACGTCATCGATCTCCATGCGGTTCGCCAATGATGAGAACACGGATGATCTAGAGCAGAGCAACGCAGCTGCGGCGAAAGTCGTAGTACTGGCACTACTCTACATTGGCCACCACCCCCTCGGGGCCGGCAGCTTCCACACCAAACTCTGCCGCCTAAAGGACATCCTCAAGGCCTGCAACTCCACACAAACTCTGATCTCGGAGTTCGGAAGTTCCAAAAAATGCCAGGCAGAACTTCGAAAGCGAATCCGCCCAAGTTCACTTGGATCCGCACCACTGCTTATGCATGAACTGGCCCTGCTGAGTGAAGAAATAGGCTTTACGCTTTGCCCACCGGCACTTATCCCAAGCTTCTACCCAACAGGATATTCAGCCAATCAAACACTATACGTCCCTAATCGGATCCATTCTTACGTCTTGAATCAATGCGATGCGATTGTATCGCTCGCAACCACTCATATCGACCTACTTAAGAATGCGATACGTAGCCAACTGCACGAGGCGTTCAACCTTGTCCCGGCACCGGACAGCCAACTTGCTACGGAAGACCTTTCCGCGTTACCTGCGAGACTAGTGGGCATCTTCGACACCGCATACGGCACGCTGGAGCACCGCCACCCATTCCTGACTTACATCACGGCGATACGAGATGCCGCCCTGATTTTGCTGTGCGCGCATAGCGGCATGCGCATCTCAGAGGCTCGCGAGCTCAAGCGAGGGTGCCTCCGTCAGCATCAAGACGCCGCCATCGGACCGGCAAATTTGATAGTCGGAGTGCCCGCAAAGATACAGCCTATAACGGAATCGACTTGGATATGTAGCGACTTGGCTGCAAAGGCAATCCATGTGCTGGAAGCCATTTCCTCGGTACATCATGAGATGCGCGACACCAAACTGGTCTCAGGGAGCTTCAGCAACTGGCTCTTTACGTCCGTACTAGGCTGGAAGAAGAAGCGGCACAGTATCGATCCACCGCGGGTTTCAATGATCGAAAGGATTAACTATCCGTGGCTATTTGATCCTGAGACTCTGAAGGTCACTGAAGACGACCTTAGAGTATCCGAACTCATCAACGGTAGCTCTGGGGGGCGTGTTGTACTCGGAAAGGTTTGGCCGTTTTCCTTCCATCAGCTGAGGCGGACATTGGTAGTGAATGCCGTGCGCTCTGGCCGAGTCGCGCTCGGCTCGATCCAGCTTCAGCTGAAACATCTTCACCTTGGAATGACCGAGTACTATGTGCGCGGATACCACAGCCTCTCGCTCAACGAGTCGATGCGCATTGAGCTTGCGGAGGAGCTTGCCAATGAGGCGGCCCGAGTCGCGAAGGGGCTTGCTGACTCGAAGCACTTCTCTCCCCATGGCTCAGCCCACAAGGATCGCCTTCTGGAGTTGATCAGCACCTCAGATCTAAAGGGGCTTGCGAAGCTCGCTAGCCAGGGCACACTTTCCGTGAGACCTACCCTGCTGGGTGTCTGCCTAAAGAAGGGTAACTGTGAGCATGGTGGCTATGACACGCTGTCCCATTGCGTAACGTGTCCCGAAGCACTGCTGGACAAAGGAAATGTAGTACGTGCGGAGAAGTTGATTGCCCACAGCGAGCCTCTATTGGAAGCATTGCGCCCTTCTGGAGATAGCCCGAGGATGCGTGCGCTTGAGGGCCAAGTTTCAGCGCTTAAGGACTTCGTCATCAGAGTGAGATCTAATGAGCAATGAACCTCCCCTGCTCGACAGATTGATAGCCGCATTCGATAGGCTGAAATCGGGTCAGCCAGAAGTATTGCCACCTGGAGCGCTCGTCAGTCAGAACAACGTTGCGAGAGAAGCGGGCATCCCTCCTGCCCACTTTAAGAAGTCTCGCTTCGGGCCCTTGATTGCGGAAGTTCAAGCCTATGTTGCCCAAAGAGACGGAGCACTACTCAGCGAGCGAGCCAAGTCTAGTTCGCTCGAGCTCAAGCTGGCGGACGCTGTTGCGCGAATCAGCGAGCTGAAGTCGGAGCGTGACCACCTGCGCTCGCTTCTACTTAGCGCTGAGATGAAGCTCGCCGAGCTGGCTCGTCGTTGAGCCTACTTAGCGAGCCCGAAACCCCCCTTCATTCTCGACCAACGGTAGCTGGGTCGTGGGATCACTTCCCACCTCTATCCAAGAGAGACCGCAGCCCCCAAAGTGCCGTACGAACCCTGATGGGTCACGTTGTAACGAGGCCACCTGGACAACCAGTCGGAGCTGCAACTCCAATGTGACTTGTGTCACAGGCCCACAGATGGCTATAGTCGGCATTGGGGATATTGGGGCCACGGACGGACAGAAGCCATGCCAAATTGCGTTCGGGAGAGACAAAATTCCGAGGATGCGCTTCGGCTCTTGCGAGCAAGATTGCGCATACACACTGGCGTAAAGCGAGCTCAGCGCTACTACTTTATATTCGTTTTTTTCCTACCCATAGTCTCTATCGTTACCGCATCTACGCCGTGCCTTTCGGGCGGCACAAAGTGGGTCAGCCTGGTCGCTCTTCTGGTGGGTGCATCAGACGCTTTGTGGATAGATCGCTGGCGCCGAGGCAGAATCAAGCTGTCGGCTAGACTGCAAGAGCAATTCGACACGACAGTCCTCGACCTGCCCTGGAATGCCTTCGTGGCCGGCCAGAGGGTCGATGCAGAGGAAATCGAGCGCTATGGAAGCAAGCCACTGAAGCCGGCACGGGAACTGGGACTCCGTAACTGGTATCCGCAATCGGTGGACCCGCTGCCTATGAGTAGCGCGCGCTTGGTTTGCCAGCGCACGAATCTTTGGTACGACTGGAACCTACGGGGGGACTATCAGCGCTACCTGAAGATACTTGGCTGGATGTACCTAACAGTACTAATAGTGATCTCACTCCAGAAGCCATTAGTCGACGTTATCCTGACGATGCTCGTTCCCTTCGGTCCATTTGCCCTGTGGACTATCAGAGAGTCTCAGCGTCAGGGTGACACTATTGCCTTGGTCACTCGTCTCAAAGGCGAGGTTGACGGTTCGCTGGATAAGTTCCAACCCGACGATGAGCCCGACAAGCTCGAAGCAAGAGCACGGCAGCTACAGGACGCCATCTTCTCCCACCGTGCGTCTAGCCCGTTGGTGAGTGACCTCGTCTACTTCTTCAAGCGTACAGGGCTTGAGCAGGAAATGGAGGCGGGCGCTAGGGACTTCATTAGGAGACTCAATGCAGGGGACGTTGCGAAATGAAGCACCTCAACCACTTCAGCGCATTTCTTGAGAATGTCGTCAATCTCAACAGCACTCGACTCGATCAGCTGGACAACTCCTTCGTAGCAATCGAGGGGTTCCTTAAAGATTCGAACTACCTTCCGAAGATCATTCGACTTTACAAGCACGGCTCATGGGCCCACCAGACCATCATTCGCCCTTTGGATGGTCGGCCATTTGACGCGGACGCCATTCTGTTCGTCAGGCCCGTACAGGGATGGGCTGCGGCAGACTATGTGGATCAGCTTGCTCGCACATTCGAAGCGAGCCCCAGGTACGCGGACAAGGTTAAGCGCTATCCCTACTGTGTGACCCTTGAGTACGCTGGCGACCGCAAAATGGACATTGCTCCCTGCGTCGTTGATCGCCTGTATGCCGGGTCGAATGAGGTGTGCAACCGGCGCAACAACACATTCCAGGACTCGAGGCCGGAAGAGTACACCTCCTGGTTGCGCGGCAAGAACTCAATCAGCGGCAACAATTCATTCCGCAAGGTCACTCGGCTCGCCAAGTATCTTCGGGACTACAAGGGAACCTTCACTTGTCCGTCTTTCCTTTTCACCACCCTACTCGGTGAGCGCATTCACGAGGGCGATCGACACGGAAATGACTTCAGCGATGTACCAACGTCCCTGAGGACTCTCTTTCGCCGCTTGGATGACTGGCTACAAGGCCATCATTACCCGCCCCATGTCCCAAATCCTGTGCTCCCTGCTGAGGATCAAGCCTCCGAGTGGACCGAGGAACAGTATCGGAACTTCCGCAACGCCATCCATCGATATCGTCAGTGGATTGATGCAGCGTTCGATGAACAGGACTCTACCCAGAGCATTGAGCTTTGGCGGCGAATCCTCGGCGACTCATTTGCCGTGCTTCGGAAACCGACGGTCGCCATGGAGGCAGGGCTGGCCGGTGCAGATGTCCAACTGGATGATGTCGATGTGCTCAAGACTGGCGGGTTGCAGATGGTGCCGCTGGAGATTCTCGAGCCGGGTCATCGCAAGCAACCCCAGTGGCCCCTAGCCAACTTCCGCTTGCCAGCGACTATCTCGGGCTACTTGGTCGATGCGGCTGGCGCCCCTTCGCGCGTAGTGAGAAGCGGCGAACCAATGCAGCCCAACCAGGATATTCGCTTTGAGGCGAAGCTTGGCGGACTTGCACCAAATCACACCTACAGGACCATGTGGCGCGTGACTAACACCGGGGCAGTCGCTAGACGAGCCGGCAAGCTTCGAGGGGACTTCGTGGGTTCGGACCAACCACATAGCCGACGCGAGACGCTGAGCTATCGCGGGGTCCACCAAGTCGAGGCCTTCGTTCTGAGTACCACCGACAATCAGATTGTCGGATTCAGCCAGCCCTTCTACGTCGTAGTGGAGTGAACTGTTTGGGTTCAACGACGCCCCTCACCGACCCGGAGCATCGATGAGGGCGGCTTGCTTAACCCATCTCTTGCTTAACCCATCTTCAGCGCCGTCCAAACCGAGGGCGGCCATCTCCGCCAATTGTTCAAGATCGTTCCGCTGATGTCCGGCTGAAGCATATAGGTTTTGCATGCCAAGCCGGACTTTCACGTCGGCAGGAGCTAGCGGCCCGACCTGAGCGCTAGTGCACTGATCGCGCCCCAAGGCATAGCGCAGCCCTCCCTTCCAGCTCCCCCTCCAGGCTCGCCTTCGCGACAATGCCGTATCCATTGTCTCCGAAGAAGATGGCGGCCCTCACTATTCAAAGGCCTCTTCCTGATGGTGCTCTGTCTCTATGGCGTTAGCGATCCATCGCTCGATGAGTGGGAGTCCGCAATGAACCCAATCTGCCACTTCGCCAGGCATCTCGGCAGCTAGTCGTGTCAGCTCTGAGCGGCGATTACGGAGCATATCCTTGATCGAGCCATTCCAGCGCAGCGGATACACCTGCCGATCGAACTTACCCAAGAACATGACTCTATCGGGCGCCCCTCTCAGCAAGCCCTCGAAGATCGGGTCGATCTTCGTGCCCTCCTCGAAGTCGCCTCTGCTGAACAACCACATCACGGCTCCCAACAGAGGGTATCGGTGCACAGCGTTGATCGATGCCCAGGACTGAATCGCTTGCAGCCCCATGGACCTGTACGCCAAGCCTTTGCTTCCTCCCGTGTCCCATCTTCGACCCAGCGAGTCTTCAGATGCACGAAGGAGGAATGTGTCCAGCATGACATGCGGATGTGCCTCGCAAAGTGCGTTGATGATCTCCCTGACTTCGTGGAAGTGGATGTCGCCAGCCTCCAAACTGAGGCAGAGCGACTCGGCCACGCTACGGGCAGGCTCTGGATCGCTCGTTGAGCAACAGATCTTGGCGACCTCTCCCGCGCTATGTACACGTTGTACTGATGCACTCTTGAACTTGAGACTAGCGAGAATACCCTGACCGACCTCAACCAAAGCCCTCGGTGCTGTGCTCGACGTGCTCTTGTTCGAGAAGAAGTACATGTGAAGAATTTCCAAGGCCACCCACTCTCCACTTGCGAGACGCGCAATATCTGCAAGTAGCGCGGCCAACAACGCGGGCGGTGAGTGCTCTACCAGTCCATTGGCAATGTGCACGAATGCAGGTGCCTCAAGCAGACCTGCGGCTAGGGCTCTGCGCATTCGGCTAATTCCAACCTGGTCTAGGCCAACGCGTGCCTGCAGGTAGGGCTGAATAGGAATCAGGCTACCCCGGCTTAGGGAGCTCTCGAGTGCGCCCTCTGTAAATTCAGCATCGAGTTCCTTGGCCTGGCGCAGGAATCCGCCGAGAACTGTCGCGTCACGTCGCGCTGCGTCCGCACGTTCGTAATCTGAGAGGAGCAGCTCCCACGTTTCAAGCAGAGTGGGTGCACCCTCCGCAAGTCCCATCCCACATTCGTAGGCGCGCTGGACGTCAGTTGCAACCATTAGCTCGCTCATGAACACCTCTCTGACTGAAGGGGCAAGTGCCAACTCACGGCCGACACCTTGCGCCATCAGAGATGCTCTCTTCCAGGCGTGCATGCCACTCTCATCGTCAGCCTCAGCGCTGCTGGCTTCCAACCCATCGACACCGCGACCAAGCACCGCCGCTCGTGCGCGGTCGAGAAGATCAACGGGCTGCAGGCGGTCGATCAGTGCTTCTAGACGAGTTCTGTACTCCCTCGGCATCTTCTTTCCATCGAAGCGTAGGGTGGCGCGCAGCGAGATCCAGCCATCTATCCAATGGGCGCGCTTCAAGAGCGCCTCAGCTGCATCCTCCAGCGCCCCATGGCAGGCTTCGTAGCGCCACAAGCCTCTAACGCTCTGGGCGAGAATCTGGCGAGGCTCATCGATCCTGTCAGAAAGGTGCACGCATAGGCGAATGGCGCGAACGTACCAGTCACACACATCGCTACTGGACTGAGGGTGCCACCCCCAGCTACGTGATCTGGCGCCAAAATCAAAGCTCGTACTCGATGAAAAATACGATGTCTTTAGTAGAGCTTGGAGAGCCAACAGCCCGCACGCCCGTGAGTCCTCTTCGTCAGATCCAAGAAGGTTCGCAACCAGTGCACGGCGAGTCTCGGGGCTCGCTTGCGTTCCGGAAAGATACAATTGGAACATCTCTGAGAATGCTTCGCGGGCTGAGTCGACCTGGTTCCCCGTCGGCTCAGTGGCTATGAATTGCATCAGAAGCTGCGCAGCGGAGTTGAAGTGCTCCGTCTCGTAGCTCAACGCCTTTATCAGGCGAATCCATTCCCAGCGTTTTCGTGATCCGCAATCGGCGATCTCAGGATAGATCTGCACAGCTTCGCTGATGCGACCCATGGCATCACCTGGAGCCAAGGGAGCAAGATTGGTGATGATCCTGAGATCCTGCGTCGCCGGGTTGAACAGATCTCCAAATGCGCCATCACTTCTAAGCCAGCGAGCAGCCGCTGCGCGTGCCTCTGGCACGTCGTGCAGATATCCAAGTCTTCTCGAGATTGAGGCCCGCAGCCGCGGCGTAGCCAAGCGAATGAGGTTGTCGAGGGTATCCTGGTGAGTCCTCGCAACAGCGGTGCTAGCAAGTCCATTCGCAATTGCCTGCGGTAGGATCGCCCTCCAGCGACCTCGGGCCTGCACAACGTTTCGTTGCCGCAACTCGACAATGACTTGATAGAGCGAGCGTGCGTCAACTCCGCGCATCTCAGCAATCTGCGCCAGCTCACTCTCAGCAGAGATGTCCTCGCCGTCCACAGAGTATGCCAAGGACAGGTCTTCTGCCGCCATCTGAAGTGATCCATCTTCAACGTTCCGTTGGCGGAATATACGTTGGATAAGGTCCCGACTCTTTACCTTGCCCAAAGTCTCTCCACGCCCGAGGGTCTCGGCAAGCGCGTTCGCAATACGAAAATTCCCGTCACTAAACGCCGCGATTGTGCGTCGATCAACCTCCGATATGTGACCGAAGTTCTGCTCAATCCACTTTTCAATCAAGTCGCTGGATGCTCCCTTGAGCCTGAAGACATCAGTTCGCTCCGGCTCGTCCTCGCGAACGTCATACTCGACGGTCAGGAGACTGATTGGGGCGCCTGATTCTGAGCAGATCTTCGCAAGCTCCGAATGGGTCTCCGGATTGCAGTTGTCGACGATCAGTATCGCGGGCTCTCCGCGGTTGATCAGGTCGCAAGCCATATCTCGTGCCGACGGACGTGTCTCGGTTGAGTAGTCGGTATAGACGGCAATACTAGGATCTAGGGGCTCAGTGCCGACACTGTCTTCGAACAGAGCTTGCACAAGTCTCGTCTTGCCCACTCCCGATAGGCCGATGAGGCGAACACATCGGCCGTGTCGACGCAACTCGTCCCTGAGCCGCTCCACACCGCTTAGGATCTCAAGTGCCTGCCCAGGCTTGCGGCTCTCATCCAGTAGGCAGGTAGAGCCATCAGCGAGGAATGCTGTCGTTGTCTTGTTGCTGCTCAAGCGATAAATGGAGGTCCAACCATTGAGCGCTCTGCCGGCGACTGAGCGGACCCATGCGGCCACGCCCGGGTACTCATTGACCCAAGCAGCGATGCGATCACGATCGTAAAAGTCCACATACAGGTCAGTTGGAGATGCGAGACTGGTGAGTTGTGCACGCATGGCCTCTCGACGCTCTTGAAGAGGCTTGTCGGCGACTGAACCCTGAGCACTGACAATTATGTATGCACCCTGCAGCTGTGCCAGCTCCGCTATTGCTGGCCTTAGCGCGCCCTTTGGGCACATCTCCTTGCGGATGGCACCTGCCGCCATATCGGGCTTCTTTACTTGGAAGCCAGTGTTCGCCCGCGGGACAAAGTCAGCCCGGGCCATTGCAACTGAACACGCAACTCGTACGTCCAAACCGCCATCAGGTGCATCTTGATGCCCGCCGGCAGTGACCGCGGAGATTGGCAATCCTTGCTTGCGCAGCTCACTGCTCGCCAAGCGCAGTACAAGGGAGCGAAGTTCTGCATCAGAAAGACGCTCGATATCCGAGCCAACGACCTCAAACATCCGATAACCTCGACTTTCCCAGGATCTAAGTCCGCGGGCGGGGCTTAGGAACTGCCCCTCTCCCCTTTCATGCAACCTCTGACGTCCGGCTTGGACGGCCGAGCGCCTATACGAATGGAACTCCAATTGGATTCTCTTCGATTACTTCGTGCACGCGCTTGATCGTCTCGCAGAACATCAGTCCCGTGTTCGCTTTCACGTATGCGCCGATCGGTTCTTCTCCCGCAAATACATCCTCGGGCTCGAATCGGTAGCCGGAAACGACGCCAGCAATGCGAAGTCCACTTCCAGGTTGCCACTTGTCTTCAAAGACCACCGGACCTCCCGAGAAGCCGGGGTTATTGTGCCCGTCAAGTATCAGCATCTCCCGCTCTCCGGCAACGGCAGGGCACACTGCCGACACGATCGCCCGCTTAATGAATGGTAGTGGAAACTCGCGATTGACGTGTGCGGGAACGTGGGCAGACCACCCGAAGGGGAAGCCAAGGAAGAATACTTCCTGAGATATCGCGAAGTTCTTCATGGATGCCTCGGCTTCGTACACCTTGACGGCGAAGTTCGCCGCCAACACCGCCACGTCGGCAGACTGGTGCTCACCAACCAGTCGCAACCTGATCTGCCACCACCCATCTGATCGCATGACATCTAAAGGCTGTTCTCGGTCCCAGTCCGAGATGACATGTTTGGCCGTAACCCAATACTGTCGATCTTCATGCTCCATGACAAAGATCGTGCCTGTAGAGTGGCCCACCTTCAACTGGAACACCCTGGAGTACACATTGTTGGTAATCACCGCCGATCCCTCGGTTCAGGCCAGAGCTGCAGAATAGCCGTTCCCAACGAAGGTGAGTATTACTCGACGGAAGGCGTCGCAGTGCTGGCCGGTATCGCGGCGTGAAGCTCTTCCCGTTTCTTATGACAGGCTGCTCTCTACCTCAATGCGAGGAAAATTTAAGGAAATCTCTAGTTGAAACTGGTGTCGGAATTCAGTCTGGTACAGCAGTGGCCTACCTTCTTTGGTATCGCTGTGTCGGTCATGTTCTTAGCATCAGCGAACCTCTTCGGTATGCTCTGGGGGTGGGTGATGCGGAAGCGTCGGGTGCTTCGCGAATACACAGGGAGCTGATGGTGTGAAGACGAGCGACGGCCGGCCGATCGTGCCCCTGTACGTCGCCACACCGCTTAGGTGAGATACGCAAGGATCAGAGCGCATGGTATTCAAAGGAATGGCGCTGCTTGACCATCGCTTCGAAGCAGCCAGCCCACCAGTTAGTTGTGGCCCGCGCGGGCACAGGTTGACCACTTCACGACAAAGTCCTCCTGCTCCATTGTTTCCACCGCCCCAGGACGAACCTGTCGCACTCTAGCAATCGCTTGCTCCGCACTCGATGCTGAGCCAGTCTGCAGAAGCAACATCGCTGCCACAGTCCCGGCCCTGCCAAGGCCCCCTTTGCAATGAACAACGGCTTTTCGCCCCTGCAGGAGCTCATTGGAAAGAAGCGATCCAGTACTCTCCCATGCCGACATGAAGCGAGAGTCTGGTGCAGCGCCGTCGATAATTGGAAGGCCATGCCAGTTGAGGCCGAGGGCCTTGGCCCGCTGCGGCAACTCTTGTATATGGAGTTCCTCGAACTCCCAGGGTTCCAGGAGGCTAAGTAGGTACTCTGCTCCCCAAACCACGATTGAGCGAAGATCTATGTCTAGATCTCTGTCCCATGAACCGGTCATTGCCATCTGCTGGCACTTTCCCGGCGCGAACGTCACTCCAATTGCTCCTCCAGCGGTTCCAACGGATAGTTCCGCTATCTGCAGTGGATGAGACAGGCTGGTCCTCTGCACGGCTAGATATCCTTGTTTGGCGCATCGTGGGTAAGTTGATCAACCGGGCTTACAAGCTGCAGGACTCTCGCTTCTATTCGGCTCAACGCTATCTCTAGCCCAGCGTCGCTGGGTGAATATGGGGGCTCAAACGCTGGGACCTCTATCCAGAAGGCCCGTTGATCCGCTCGCACGTAGGAGATGTAGTCATCCAGCAGAAGTGTTTCGCCGAGAATTGGGGACACGAAACGAAGATCCTTGGTACTACCCGTCCAATCGATATAGGGAATATCTCTGAACCAAAGGGGCGCAAAGCCTTCATCGGAAAGGAGTGCAGCGACCCTTCTGGCAACGGGGCGGGCCACGGCCGTGAACATCACAAGTTGCTGGAAGCTTGCTTGTGCTCGTTCAAGGAAGCTCCACAGCCCTGGCCTAGGAATTTGGCTGACGGCGTTGGAGATCAGGGTTCCTTCTAGATCAAGTGCCAGGATGGTCGGACGCATTCAATATGCCTCGCTGTTCTTTAGCTATACAGGCTGGTGACGAAGGTGGATCCAACCAGTAGGTATCCCCGATCCTGAGGATGGTCTCCAGCGCCACCTCAACGATTAGTGGCCTTCGCCAAGCGCTACTCGGAAGAAAGCAGTAGTCAGTTCTGCTCAGAGCGCCTGTAGATTCCCTCTGCTCAAGCCAGCGGGCTCTGCTCTGAACTTCTCGAGACAGCACTTGAATAGCAGCGGCTTCGTTGCCTCCCGAGCGCAGAAGCTTACTTGCCGCTCCTCGAACGGATGACCAGATCACATACCTTCTACGCCCCAAGCTAAGGCGGCTCCAATCCTGACCCAGGGCATTCAACACTTCATCGACGAGTTGAGTTCCGATTCGGTGTCGGCGTAGCTGAGAGCACAGATATGCTCTTGCTTCATGGGCAGATAGCTGCCGCCATACCCATAGCAGGTCTTGGGAATCGAGATTGGAACGCCAAGCATGAAGCGTTTGCGTGAGAGTGCTCTCGAGGTTGGCGGGTCGCCTCCAGCTCTCGCTGTAAGTCCAACCCACAGGATCATAGAGAGAACGGTTTACAGCCGAGTCCGCTGACTTTTCAGAAATCACCCCTGCGCTTTTTAGAAAGAGCAACAGCTGGTGAGCTACCTCTGGGTCCGCTGCGACCGGGGCACAAGCCGTCGTGGATCGTTCAAGCGCGCACCAGGCGCAGGTATAGAAAGGACCGAGCGAAACGACAAGACTGTCGAGCTCAGGCCACAAGGGAAGGAGGGTCTGTTGGCTACGGCCATAGATCACTCGATCCCCGGCATATGAACCAGCCGGAATGCTAGCAAGGCGGGGAACCGCCGTCTACATGATTTTCATGTAGATCGAGTGTCGGACATAGATTGCCTTCCGCTTCCTGAGGCGGACTGGATGGCTACGAAGACGATCTATCAAAGCCCGTACCTTCGCTTGGTCGGTAAGCTTCGTGAGCGACGCGAGTTGATGGGGATCAGTCAGACCGCTCTCGCTGCGCATCTGAGTTGGCCACAGCAACGGATTTCCTCAATTGAGTCCGGCTCTCGCCGCTTGGATATCCTCGAGTTCTGCCTTATCGCGTCAGCGCTAGGGATCACCTCTGCAGAAGCTGCAGAACTGGTCCGTAAGACTGTGAAGGCAGTGAAGATCCCACCGGTTCGATAGAGTCCCTCAGACATGGGAACATCCTATTTGAATGGCAACTATGTTCACAGATGAGCCCCCTACAGGTGCCTCTTTGCGCGACAGGGGCTCCAAGCGCGCGCTAGCGACCATTCTGGGCTGACTGCGAAGGACAAGGATGGACGAGATCAAAAAGAATAAATTTCCATATAAATCAATTACATACTAAACGTCCATACCTCTCGTTCTAATGTGTGCGCCGGCACCATCAATGCCGCCCCGGTCTACCCCCGCGAGGTGGTGCGGCGAGCCCTGCTGCACAACGCGGCAGCAGTGATCCTCAGCCACAACCACCCCTCCGGCGACCCGGAACCCTCCGGCGCCGATACCCGGATCACCGATGAACTGCAGCAGGCGCTGGCACTGGTGGACGTACGCCTGCTGGACCACTTCGTGGTCGGCGAAGGCCGCCCCGTTTCGTTTGCTGAACGAGGCCTGCTGTCCCCGCCCCAGCCACGCCTGTTCGGCTGAGCGGGCCTGACCAGGGCCGGGCAGGAACCCCCGCAGGCATGCTCTGGTCAGCGTGGGCGCGGGCATCTGCGCTAAAATGGGCGATTCCGCCGCTCATTCTCACAGCAGGCCTCGTGAAAAATCTCCTCCGCGCCCTGATCAGCCAAGGCATCGAAGCCTTGCGCGCCAATGGCACCCTGCCCGCCGACTCCCTGCCGCCGGACTTCGTGGTCGAGCGCCCGAAGACCCGTGACCATGGCGACTTCGCCACCAACGCCGCGATGCTGCTGGCCAAGGCCGCGCGCAGCAATCCGCGCGCACTGGCTCAGGCGCTGGTCGAGGCGCTGCCGCGCAGCGAGGACGTCAGCAAGGTCGAGATCGCCGGCCCCGGCTTCATCAACTTCCACCTGGCTCCGGCTGCGTACCAGCGCGAAGCCGCGTCGGTCATCAAGGAAGCCCACGACTACGGCCGCAACCTGTCCGGCAACGGCCGCACGGTGGGCGTGGAGTACGTGTCGGCCAACCCGACCGGCCCGCTGCATGTCGGCCATGGCCGCGCGGCGGCGATCGGCGACTGCGTGGCCCGCGTGCTCGATGCCAACGGCTGGAACGCCAAGCGCGAGTTCTACTACAACGACGCCGGCGTGCAGATCGAGAACCTGGCGCTGTCCACCCAGGCGCGGATCAAGGGCATCGCGCCGGACCAGGACGGCTGGCCGGAAGGCGGCTACCGCGGCGAATACATCGCCGACGTCGCCCGCGCCTACATGGCCGGCGCCAGCGTCGACCTGGAAGGCAGCACCGTGGTCGGCGCCAAGGACCCGGACGACATGCAGGCGATCCGTCGCTTCGCCGTGGCCTACCTGCGCAACGAGCAGAACCTGGACCTGGCCGCCTTCGGCGTCGACTTCGACATCTACTTCCTGGAAAGCTCGCTGTACGCCGATGGCAAGGTCGCCGAGGCCGTGGCCAAGCTGCAGGCCTCCGGGCACACCTACGAGGAAGGCGGCGCGCTGTGGCTGCGCAGCACCGATTTCGGTGACGACAAGGACCGCGTGATGCGCAAGTCCGACGGCACCTTCACCTACTTCGTACCGGACGTGGCCTACCACCTGTCCAAGTGGCAGCGCGGCTACGAACGCGCGATCACCGAACTGGGCGCCGACCACCACGGCTCGCTGGCGCGCGTGCGCGCCGGCCTGCAGGCGCTGGAAGTGGGCATCCCGCAGGGCTGGCCGGAATACGTGCTGCACCAGATGGTCACCGTCATGCGCGGCGGCGAGGAAGTGAAGCTGTCCAAGCGTGCCGGCAGCTATTTCACCCTGCGCGACCTGATCGACGAGGCCGGCCGCGATGCGACCCGCTGGTTCCTGATCGCGCGTAAGCCCGATTCGCAACTGACCTTCGACATCGACCTGGCCCGCCAGCAGAGCAACGACAATCCGGTGTTCTACGTGCAGTACGCGCACGCCCGCGTCTGCAGCCTGCTGCGCCAGGCCCAGGAAAAGGGCCTGGTGTACGAGCAGGGCAATGGCCTGGCCAATCTGGGCCGCCTGGCCGACGATGCCTCGCTGGGGCTGATGAACGAGATCTCGCGGTATCCGGAAGTGGTGGAAGCGGCCGGCGTGGCGCTGGAGCCGCACCTGGTGGCGCAGTACCTGCGTGAATTGGCGCATGCCTTCCACACGTGGTATCACGGGACGCCGGTGCTGGTGGACGACGCCACCGATCGCAACGCCAAGCTGACCCTGGCCTGCGCGGCGCGCCAGGTGCTGGCCAACGGCCTCGAACTCCTGGGCGTGAGTGCCCCGGAAAAAATGTAAGCATCAGGAGACGCAGTACACATGGCAGCACGACGCGGCAAAACCCAGGCACGACGCAACAGCAGCAGCCAGGGCACCCCCGGATGGGTGTGGCTGGTGGCCGGTGTGGCGATCGCCGCCGTGGTGTTCCTGGCGGCGCCGAACCTGTTCAAGGGCGAAGGCGATGGCTTCCTGCGTGCCGGTCCGCAGCCGAACCCGAATGCGCAGCCGGCCCCGGTCGCTGATGCCGACAGCGATGTCGGCAGCCAGCCGGCCGCGCAGCCGGCCACGCCGAAGCCGGCCGAACCGGAGAAGCCCGCCGCGACGCAGTACGACTTCTACACCCTGCTGCCAGGCAAGGAAGTGGAAATGTCCGACGCCGAACTGGCCGCCAGCGCGCGTGCCGAAGACCAGCGCCGGGCCAAGGCCGAAGCGTCGCGCGCGCAGGCCGCGCTGGAGGGCAAGCCGGTACCTCCGGCGAGCACGGCCACGCCGGCACCGACCGCAACGGCCAGCGTCGCAAGCACTGCGCCGGTAACCGCGACCAACCGTCCGCTGCCGGCACCGCTGAACGAGCGCCCGGCCGCGGCAACCCCGTCGGCCAGCACGGCGGCCTCCACTCCAGCGCCGCGCGCGGAAAGCGCGCCCGCCGCGTCGGCACCGCCGGCATCCGCTGCTGCACCGGCGGCCGCCGACAACGCCCGCTACATCCTGCAGGCAGGAGCCTTCGGTGCTTCCGGTGACGCCGAAGCCACCAAGGCCAAGCTGGCCATGATGGGCCTGGCGGCACGCGTGGAGTCGGCGCAGATCAACGGCAAGACCGTGTACCGCGTGCGCATGGGCCCGTATGGCAGTGCCGGCGAGTTGTCCGAAGCCAAGCAGAAGCTGGATGGCACCGGCCTGCAGGCGATGGCGATCAAGGCGCAGTAAGCCTGCCGATGTGAATGAAAAAGCCGGGCAGTGCCCGGCTTTCTTGTTTCTGTAGAGTCGAGCCATGCTCGGCTGAATCCAGACGAAGCCGAGCATAGGCTCGGCTCTACAGGACCCGCGAAGCAGGTCAGCCCTCGCGGGCCACCTGGAAGCCGGCAAACGACTGGCTGACCGGCATCAGTTCAAGGCGATTGATGTTCAGGTGCGGCGGCAGGCTGGCTACCCAGAAGATCTGCTCGGCGATGTCTTCGGCGGTCATCGGGTTGGCGCCGCTGTACAGCTTGTCCGAGGCATTCTGGTCGCCATGGGTGCGTACCACGGTGAATTCGGTTTCGGCCATTCCCGGCTCGATCGTGGTCACGCGCACGCCGGTGCCGTGCAGGTCCGAACGCAGGCCCAGCGAGAACTGGCTGACGAAAGCCTTGGTGCCACCGTAGGCGTTGCCACCCGGGTACGGGTAGACGCCGGCCACCGACGAGATGTTGATGATCGCGCCCTTGCGCTCCACCAGCTGCGGCAGCAGGCGATGGGTCAGGGTCACCAGCGCGGTGATGTTGGTGTCGATCATCGTGGTCCAGTCCGACAGCGTGGCGCTCTGTGCCGGCGCGGTGCCCTGCGCCAGGCCGGCGTTGTTGACCAGCAGGTCGATCTCGCCAAAGGCCGGCGGCAGCGCCAGCAGGGCCGCCTCCATCGCCACCGCATCGCGGATGTCGAAGGCGGCGGCGTGCACCACGTCCTTGCCGTAGCGCTCGACCAGCGGCTGCAGGCGTTCGCTGCGGCGGCCCGTGGCGATCACTTTCCAGCCGGCCTGGGCG
The DNA here is from genome assembly GCF_030910085.1 of Stenotrophomonas maltophilia group sp. RNC7. Lineage (NCBI taxonomy): Bacteria > Pseudomonadati > Pseudomonadota > Gammaproteobacteria > Lysobacterales > Lysobacteraceae > Stenotrophomonas > Stenotrophomonas maltophilia group sp. RNC7. The sequence continues at coordinate 41,681 of NZ_JAVFVN010000783.1, forward strand.
AAGCGGTGGACGGCGGCGGCGCCGAAGCCGGACGTGGCGCCGGTAATCAGGACAGTGCGGGTCATCAGGCAACTCCAGGGGGGAAAAACCGGACGCCCATTCTGGCATTCCCGGCCCGTCCTGAGTTGCCCGCCGTCCAGTCGTCCCCCCGGCTCAACGCACGCGAAACACTCTGGCCTTGGGCAGGTCTTCGTCGACCTGCAGGAACCAGCGCCCGGCAATTCCTGGAACAACGGCGATCTGCGGCGACTGCAACACCGTGCGCAGCTTCATCTGTCCCTTCATCACCTGCCATTGCTGGCCGTTATCAAGGGTGAACAGCGTGCCGGGCTGCCAGCCTGCGACCTCTCCGACCACACGGGCACTGACCGGTTCGTCATCCAGGCCCAGATGCATTGCTGCCGGTGCCGGCACATTGGCAGGCAGCGGCGCAGCGACCGGGGCCACCGCTGCCGTCGACGCGGCGGCCGTGCTCTCTGCCTCGCGCAGTACCCGGTTCAACGCCTGCAACTGCGCTGGACTGAGCCCGACCTCGGCCAGTTGGGATGCACTGAGGCGCCGCTCGACGGGTACGAAGCGGTCCTGGGCGAAGGCAGCGAAGCTGCCGGCGAGCAGTAGTGCGGAAAACAGATACCGGCGCATGCAAGGGTCCCAGCGAACGAGTGCTCACGATGCTGCAGTTCGATGACAGTCCGGTGACACGCCAGGGGCCGGTACAATGGGCCATGATCAACAATGATGTCCTGCGCAGCGTGCGCTATTCCCTGGACCTGGGTGACCAGCACGTGGTCGCCCTGTGCCAGACGGCCGACCCGGCCTTTGCCGTGGATACCGGGCAGGTGAAGGCCTGGCTGCGCCGTGAGGACGAACCCGGTTTCGAGGCGATGAACGACAGCGCGCTGGCGCACTTCCTCGATGGCCTGATCGTGCACCTGCGTGGCCGCGACGAGAGCCAGCCGCAGCGCGCAGTGGAAACCCGCATCGACAACAACCTGGTGCTGAAGAAGCTGCGCGTGGCGTTCCAGCTGCGCGACGTGGACCTGATGGAGATCTTTGCCAGCGCAGGTTTCAATGTGTCCAAGTCGGAAGTGGGCGCGCTGTTCCGTCAACCCGGGCACGCCAATTACCGGCGTTGCCTGGACCAGATGCTGCGCAACTTCCTCAAGGGCCTGAGCCTGCGCCTGCGCGGCTGAGCACGGCGTCGACGAACGCCCGCGCCGCTGGTGTCGGCAGGCGCTGCCAGACCAGGTGCACGCGCCGGGTCGGGGTCGGCTGCAGCGGAATCTGCACCACACCCTGGAACCCATCGGCGATCAATGCCGGCACGATGCCGACCGCCAACCCATGGCGGACGAAGCGCTCGACCAGTTCCATCAGGTTGACCTCGAAACGGACCGTGTGCGGCAGTCCGGCTGCGGCAAAAGCATCATCGGTCTGCCGGCGTGCGCCGGTGCCGCGCGGGAAGTCGACCAGTGCTTCATCCTGCAGTGCGGCCAATGGCAGCCGCTTGCGTCCGGCCAGCCGGTGCGATGGCGCCAGTACCGCTACCAGATCCTCCTCCCGCAGCACCTGATGGCAGACACCGTCCAGCGCTGCCGAAGGCGCCAGGCCGACCAGTGCCACATCCAGCGCGCGCGACTGTACCTGCGCGATCAGGTCCTCGCTCTTGTCCACGCGCAACTGGAACTCCACCTGCGGGTGCACGCGCTGGAAGGCCGCCAGCATCGCCACAACGTCGATTCCGGTCAGCGAGGAAATCTGCCCGATGGCCAGCAACCCACGCACTTCGCCACTGACGGCGGCCACGTCGGCGCGCAGGTGGCGCAGGCTGGCCAGCACCTGGCGTGCGTGCACCAGCAACGCCTCGCCGGCGGCGGTGGCCCGCACCTGGCGCGGCAGGCGCTCGAACAGCGTGGCACCCAGTTCCTGTTCCAGGTGGGCGATCTGGTGGCTGAGCGCAGACTGCACCACGTGGCAGCGCTCGGCGGCACGGGTGAAATTGCTTTCTTCGGCCAGCGCCACGGCGAACTCGAGCTGCTTGAGGTTCATACAACTATCTTGTTTTCAGATGGCATGGATGATGATGATTCATTTCCATCATGCTCGCAGCAGGCGGACACTGTGCCCCCCGCTTCCTGGAACATCGCGTGAGCCCGTCCCTTCCCCCTCTGCACCGTTGGCAGGTGCTGCTGATGTCGGTCGCCACCGGCGTGGCCGTGGCCAGCAACTACTATGCGCAACCGCTGCTGCACACCATCGCCGACGCCTTCGGCGTGCCGTTCGGCCAGGTCGGCATGGTGGTTACCGCCGCGCAGCTGAGCTATGCCGCCGGCTTGATCCTGCTGGTGCCGCTGGGTGACCTGTTCGAACGCCGCCGCCTGATCGTGGTGATGAGCCTGCTGTCGGCGGGCGGACTGGTGATCAGTGCCTGCGCACCGTCGCTGACCTGGTTGCTGGTGGGCACTGCGATCACCGGCCTGTTTTCGGTGGTGGCCCAGGTACTGGTGCCGTTCGCCGCCACGCTGGCCGCGCCGGAACACCGCGGCCGCGTGGTCGGAACATTGATGAGTGGCCTGCTGCTGGGCATCCTGCTGGCGCGTACCGTGGCCGGCCTGCTTTCCAGCCTGGGCGACTGGCGCCTGGTGTATGCGATCGCCGCTGCCACCCTGGTGCTGACCGCACTGGCATTGCAGCGCGGCCTGCCGCGATTCCACCACAGCGCCGGCCTTGGCTATTTCGCATTGCTGCGCTCGATCGGCGTGCTGTTCGTGCAGGAACCGGTGCTGCGCCAGCGCACGCTGCTGGGCGCCTGCAGCTTCGCCATGTTCGCGATCTTCTGGACCCCGCTCGCGTTCCTGCTGGCACAGCCGCCGTATGCCTACAGCGACGCCACCATCGGCCTGTTCGGGCTGGTCGGCGCGGCCGGCACACTGGCGGCCGGCCTGGCTGGCCGCATGTCCGACCGTGGCCAGACCGGGCGTGCCACCGCCATTGCACTGCTGCTGTTGCTGCTGTCGTGGCTGCCGCTGGGGCTGTCCGCACACTCGCTGCTGGCATTGCTGATAGGCGTGGTGGTGCTGGACCTGGCCGCGCAGCTGTTGCACGTCAGCAACCAGAACCTGATCTACGCGCTGCAACCGGCGGCACGCAACCGCCTCAATGCCGGCTACATGACCGGCTATTTCATCGGCGGTTCGCTGGGTTCGCTGCTGTCTGCGCAGGTCTACCAGCGCTTCGGCTGGACCGGCGTCTGCGTGGCCGGCGCTGCCGTGGCTGCGCTGGCCCTGCTGCTGTGGCTGCCCGGCGCGCTGCGCGCGCGCCAGGCGTCGCTGGCCGACTAGAAGCTGCCCTGCAGCGCCAGCTCCCATCGCCCACCGGCGTTGCCGGGGAACAGGCGCTTGGCTGCGTTGTCCGTGTCATGCACGGTGGCGCGCAGTTCCCATGCCGGGGTAAGCGAGGCGATGGCACTGAGCTGCCCATGCAGGTAGTCCGGGCCCTGCGCGGTGGCCAGCCAGTACTGGCCCACCGCTGCTTCCAGGCGGAGGCGTTCGTGCAACGGCACACGCACACCCAGCTGGGCATAGGTACCGCGATGGCCACCGGCCAACGCATCGTTGGAATGGGCGACCTGCAGCCAGGCGCGCTGCTTCCAGGTCAACGTGGTGTTGAGCTCGGTCCAGTCCAGCGCGCGGCCGGTGCCCGGGTACACGTAACGGGTCAGGTTGGCATCCAGGCTCCAGTCCGGTGCCAGTGCGCCGGACCAGCCCGCCACCAGGTCGAACTCGCTGCGCGCGCCATTGTCCGGCTTGAACGAAACGTTGGACCCCCACACGCTGGCGTACCATCCCGACGGGATCGAGACCTTCGCGCCGGCCTGCACCGCCGGGTCGCCATCGCTCTGCGAGCTGCCACGCCACACGTAGTCGCTGGTCAATGCGGCACTGCCACTGGCCTGCACCTGTGCCTGCGCGCTGCCGATCCCGAGCAGCCCTGCCAGGGCGGCCACCAGCGCCGCCATCATCCCCTTGCTGTTCACTGCACTGTGTTCCTCGTCGAAGGCGGTCGCGCCGCCGGGACGGCAGTGTCGGGTGCGCCGCCGTAACGGATCGAGGGTGCTGCCCGGCCTGCGGCGCAAATTCGGCGTAAATCCCGTGGATGGAGGCTACGCGCCAGCCGCGCGGTATCATGGCGCCTCGTTTCCAGGAACCAACCACGTGGACGCCATCCTGACCCCGGTATCGATCGGCGAGCTGATCGACAAGATCACCATTCTCGAGATCAAGGCCGAGCGCATCGATGATGCTGCCAAGCTGGCCAACGTGCGCACCGAACTGGATGGCCTGTTGCCCTTGCTGCAGCAGCAGCTGCAGGCGCAGCCGGCATTGGACGCGCTGAAGCAGCAGCTGAAGGCGATCAACGAGCGCATGTGGGACATCCAGGACCAGCTGCGCGACAAGGAAGCGGCCCAAGTGTTCGACGATGCATTCATCCAGCTGGCACGCGGTGTCTATGGCACCAATGGCGAGCGCGTGCAGGTGAAGAACGAGATCAACCGCGTGGCCGGTTCGGCCCTGGTGGAAGAAAAGCAGTACCAGGGCGAATAAGCCGGCTTATCCGCATTCGAGCAGGTGCCGGATGCGGAACAGCTCACCATCGCTGTGGATGCCCAGCTTCTGGTAGGCCGTCCGCTTCTGCGTGCTGACCGTGCTGGCTGTGCGCCCGAAGTGCCGCGCCACCTCCCCGGTGGTGCAGCCCTGCAGGACCAGCCGGAGCACCTCGCGCTCGCGTCGGCTCAAGGGCGTGAGCACCGGCGCCTGTGTGCGCCGCATGCGCGATCGGCTCAACTGCGTGCGCAACTCCGGGGGCACGAAGCGGCCGCCACGCGCCAGTACGTCAACTGCGCGCCGCAGCATCTCCGGCGTGGTCCCCTTGGACAGAAAGCCGCGCGCGCCAGCCTGCATCGCCATGGTTACCGTGCTGACATTGCAGTGCGCAGACAGCACCAGCACCGGCAGCAGCGGCCAGCGCCGCGACAACAGCCGCAACAGGGCCAGGCCCTGTTCGGGTCCGCACGGCGCCAGCAGGTCGATCAGCAACAGGTCGATGCCATCCGGCTGGCGCTGCAGCAGATCGAGCAGATCACCTTCGCGGGTGAAGCTGCCACAGACCTGCACGCCACCGTGCTGGCAAAGCACCACCTCCACCCCCAGGCGCAGCACGGGATGCGGCGCCAGCATTGCCAGGCGGCGGGGCCGATCGAGGGGCAGAGCGGGAACGGCAGGCGGCATCACATGGATCCGACGGTACGAAGTGCCCACCGTAGGCCCGCGCGGGGAGCAGCGGAATCCAATTTATTGCAACGCAGCAGCGGCCCCGGAACATGCTCAGCTGCGGTTTCGGGTCGTCACAACGCAACAGGCCCGGCATGCGCCGGGCCTGTCGAGGCATCTTCAGCGCGCAGGCGCGCCGAGGAAGCTATTACCAGCTGAAACGCGGGCCGACGGTGTATTCCTTGTCGCCGTCGCGGTTCATCTTCAGCTCGCCATTGATGCCCCAGTTCTGGTTCAGCTTGACCTGGCCACCCAGGCGACCGTACCACTGGCCTTCCGGATTGACGCCGTGCTTCTTCGAGAAATCTTCGTAGCCGACCATGCCGTAGACTTCGGCGTGGGCACCGAAGGCGGTGCGGATACCCGCTTCAGCGCTGTAGCCGTTGAAGTCCAGGCCGTGCTTCTGGTCGCGCTTCTGGTAAGCAACGCGGGCAACGAAGTCGGTGGTCGGGGCGATTTCAACGTTGTAGCCGGCGCCGATCTTCCACTGGTCCAGCTTGATGTTGGTGTGGTCGATTTCCTGGCGGCTGTACTCACCGAAAGCGTGGAAGTTCGGCAGGAAGCCGTACGAACCCTTCACGCCCCAGCCGTCGGCCTTGAACGCGTCGATGTCGGTCTTGGCGTAGTCGGCTTCGGCGTAGTTGTACGACAGGTTCTCAGCAGCCGAGGCGGTGAACGGCAGGGCAGCGGCCAGGGCCAGAGCAATCAGCGAATTCTTCATGGGGGTACACCTTTTACTTTCTTATGGTGTGCAGCAGCGCCAAGGCGCCATCGCATCGGGAATGTAAATTCTCCGTTATTCGCCACAACGCTCCCTGAAAACAGCGTTCTTCGCATTGCTGAATTTTTTGGCTTGATTCAGGCTGTCTCTGGCATACGCGCGCGGCGCGCGTGCATTTTCAGGTTTCCTCACGATCCACCGCTGTCGATCCCCGATCCCCTGGTTCGTCGTGTAATTGAAGGCCGTGCATGCGGCACGGTCCATCCGGAGGCTGGCAATGAGCTACATCGATGGTTTCGTCCTGGCGGTGCCCACCGCCAACAAGGAGAAGTTCCTCGCCCATGCACGCACAGGAAATCCGGTCTTCATCGAGTACGGGGCACTGCGCGTGGTCGAGTGCTGGGGCGATGACGTGCCGCACGGCAAGACCACCGACTTCTTCGGCGCAGTGAAAGCCACGCCGGACGAGACGGTGGTGTTTTCCTGGATCGAATGGCCGGACAAGCCGACCCGCGACGCCGGCATGAAGAAGATGATGGAAGACCCGCGGTTTGATCCTGCGAAGAATCCGATGCCGTTCGACGGCGCGCGGATGATCTACGGCGGCTTCGTGCCGCTCTACGAGCTGACGCGCTGAACCGGGCGGACGTGCTCAGCGCGCGTCCGTTTCATCGCTGGCAGACGCATGGCCGGCGCCCAGAGCGGCGCCGGCGCCGAGGCCGACACCCCCCATGCCAGCGCCCATTCCGCTACCGCCACCTCCTCCACCCGCACGACCGCCCTTGGCATCGCCCTCGTTGCGGCCCTTGCCGCCGCCACTGGCGGCACCCGGCCGGGTCGGCCCCTGCGGCGGTATCTGCAGGTCGGCCGGAATCGGCGCCAGATCCAGCGCTTCGCGCACGAAGTCGCGCAGCGAGACCACCAGTTCGTGGGTATGTACCGGCCGCCCCTGTGCCAGTTCATTGGCGGCACGCGCGGCCAGCCGCACCTGTTCGTCGGTGCCCAGCAACAGGATGTCCGAGAGCGCGGCCTCGACCGCATCGCGGATACGGCGCGTTCGATCCGAACGCGGTTCGGCGATGCCTTCGGCCGCTTCGCGCTGGCGCAGATCGCGGCGATGGCTGGGATCCACGCCCAGTTCACCAGTGAATGAACCGCCCAGGGTCTTGTAGGCCGCCATCAGCGTGCGCAGCCGTTCGTTGATCTGCCGGTTCTCGCGCTCGCGACGCTGCTGCAGGGTCTGCATCACCAGCAAGCGGATGCCCACGCCCAGCAGGGTGATCAGGACCAGGCCGGCCAACGTGGACAGCACGCCCTGCCAGGAACTGAAATCGATACCGCGCATGCTGGGGCTCCGGCGGGAAGAACCTGCATCTTGCCCCAGACCGCGTCCCAGAAACGCGAAAGGCCCCACCACCCCGGGGGTGGCAGGGCCTTCGGTCACGGCGCGATTACTTGCGCTTGGCGACCTTGCGCACGGCCTTCTTGGCCGGAGCCTTCTTGGCCGGAGCCTTCTTGGCGGCGACCTTCTTCAGCGGCGCAGCCTTCTTGGCGACGACCTTCTTGGTCGCAGCGACCTTCTTGCCGACAGTCTTCTTGGCAGCAGTGGTCTTCCTGGCAACGGCCTTCTTGGCGACGGCAGCCTTCTTGCCCACAACCTTCTTGGCGGCAGCGGTCTTCCTGGTGGCGACCTTCCTGGTGGCGGCAGCCTTCTTGCCGACAACCTTCTTCGCAGCCACAGCCTTCTTGCCAGCGACCTTCTTGGCGGCGACGGTCTTCTTGGCCACAGCCTTCTTGGTGGTGGCGACCTTCTTACCAACCACCTTCTTGGCGGCCGCGGTCTTCTTGGCAACGGTCTTCTTCGCGACAGCAGCCTTCTTGGTGGCGGCCTTCTTCACGGTGGCGACCTTCTTGCCGGCAGCCTTGGTGGCGGCCTTGGTGGTCTTCTTGGCAGCGGCGGCCTTCTTGGTCACGGCCTTGCCCGCAGCCGCCTTCTTCTTCGCCACTTCCTTCTTCAGGGCAGCAGCTTCGGCCTTGGCGTTCTTCTTGGCGGCTTCCAGCTTCTTCCTGGCGTTGGCAACCGTCTTGCCGACCGACTTGGCAGCCTTCTCGGCCTTCTTGGCAACGGTCTTCTCGACCTTGGCCACGGCCTTCTTGGCCTTGGCAACGCGGGTACCGGCAGCCTTGCTGGCGCGCTTGACGGTCTTCTTGACCGACTTCACTGCGTCTTCGGCAGCGTGGGCGATGGTCTCGCCGACGTTGGTGGCGGTTTCTTTCACGTTCTCGACAGCGTCGGTCACGACCGACACACCATTACCGTTGCTCATGTTGCCCTCCTGCGGGCCTTAAGTATCAAAACGGGGCGATGCTATACCGACATTGACGATCGTGGAACGGGGCATGTGCCAGCAATCGCATCTGTTGCGACGCCGATGGTGTACGCAGCAGCCCCTGTTGCCACCTTCGGTTCGCAGCAAACCCCTTTTTTTCAGTGCTGCGCTACGCGAACCCAGCATTGTCTGACCGTCGTCGCGCGCACGTGCACGGAGGCAGCGTCCGGCATCCGTCGTGGCGCATTGCGGCGCCCGCCTGCGCGGAACTGCGCACGTATCCGCCTGTGCCAGTGCGGCGCGCGTTGGCCTTGAGTGCCGCACCCATCACCTGCCCGGGTGTCGCCACAACCGCGTTTTGGCCCCTGCGCCCCCCCTTCGAGGCACCCGTTTTCATGGCGCATTTATCCAGATCGCGACACACTCATTCAGCTTGTTCTACCGTAGGGCCGTACCGCCCCCACCCACGCCAGCGAACCGACTCCCATGCGACCGCTTCCTACCCTGCTCACGCTCGCAATCGCCGCCGCCTTCGGTGGCTTCGTTGCCACCGGCATCAATGCCCACATGGACAACCGTGCCGACGCCGCGCCGCTGCCGGCGGTGTTGCCGACCACGGCGGCCTTGCCGGCTTCGGTGGCCGGTCAGGCGGTACCGTCGCTGGCACCGATGCTGGAAAAGGCAATGCCGGCGGTGGTCAGTGTCAATACCAAGCAAGTGGTGCGCGTGCGCAACCCCTTCTTCAACGACCCGTTCTTCCGCCGCCTGTTCCCGGACATCCCGCAGGAACGCATCAACGAATCGCTGGGCTCGGGCGTGATCATCGACGCCAAGGAAGGCCTGGTACTGACCAATCACCATGTCATCGACAACGCCGATGACGTACAGGTGACACTGGCCGACGGGCGCACGGTCAAGGCCGAATTCCTCGGTTCGGACCGCGATACCGACATCGCGCTGATCCGCATTCCGGCGCAGAACCTGACCGACATCAAGCTCGGCAACAGCGACCAGCTGCGCGTAGGCGACTTCGTGGTGGCCATCGGCAACCCGTTCGGCTTCAGCCAGACGGTCACGTCCGGCATCGTCTCGGCGGTGGGCCGCAGCGGCATCCGCGGGCTGGGCTACCAGAACTTCATCCAGACCGATGCGTCGATCAATCCGGGCAACTCCGGTGGCGCGCTGGTCGACCTGCAAGGCCAGCTGGTCGGCATCAATACCGCCAGCTTCAACCCGCAGGGCAGCATGGCCGGCAACATCGGCCTGGGCCTGGCGATTCCTTCCAACCTGGCGCGCAGCGTGGTCGATCAGCTGGTCAAGCACGGCGTTGTGGTGCGCGGCACGCTGGGCGTGGAAAGCCAGAACCTGACCGCGCAGATCGCGCAGGGCCTGGGCCTGGGCGAAACCCGCGGTGCGCTGATCACCCGCGTGCTGGCCGGTTCGGCCGCCGCCGCAGCCGGGCTGAAACCGGGCGACGTGGTGGTGTCGGCCAACGGCCAGCGCGTGGACAGCGCCGAGGCCCTGCACAACGTGGAAGGCCTGGCGGCCGTCGGCAGCGCGATGACGCTGGACGTACGCCGCGAAGGCAAGCCACTGCAGATCAAGGCGACGCTGAAGGAACAGGCGCGCGCGGTCACCGGTGAGAGCCTGGACCCGCGCCTGACCGGTGCGACCTTCGTCGACCTGCCCGAGTCACTGCGGCAGTCGGGGGTCGGCGGCGTGCTGGTCAGCGAGGTCAAGCGCGGCAGCCGCGCCGCCAGCAACGGCCTGCAGCAGGGCGACATCATCACCGACGCCACCGTGGGCGAATTCGCCGACCTGGCCAGCTGGCGTGCCAATTTCCAGCAGCGCCCGCCGACCCTGGTGGTGCGCGTGCTGCGCAACAATGGCCAGCAGCAGGGCCAGCTCGTGATGCGCTGATCGCCCTGCCGTAACACCCCCTATACCCCGGCAATGCTATTGCTGTCCGTCCAGGTCGGCACCGCCGACACCCGTTCCCCCATCGCAACAGGAGTGATTCGATGAGCCCCACCAATACCGAGAACCTGAAGGAACACCTGGGTGAAGCCGGTTCCCACCTGAAGCAGGCCGCCAGCGCCGCCGGCGGTGCGATCAAGGGCGCCACCGGTGCCGCCACCGACGAACTGCGCATCGGCAAGGCCAACGTCAAGGCTGAACTGTCCGATAGCGCGCTGTCCGGCCTGGCCGCTGCCGAGTTTGGTGGTGCCGCCGCCAAGGAACAGGTCGATGCACTGATGGACAAGGGCAAGGACCTGATCGACAGCGCCGCCGAGTTGATCCGTGAGCGTCCGCTGGCCTCGTTCGGCGTGGCCTTCGCTGCCGGCTGGATCATCGCCAAGCTGGCCCGCGGCAGCAGCGACAAGTAAGCCGCGGCGTGAGCGAAGACAACGCGCAAGCCCCTGATCCGGCGGCTACCCCGCCGCTGGATGAGAGCATCCGCCAGGTCGGCGCGGCCGGTCGTGCCGCTGCCGACTCGGCCAAGCACTCGCTGCGTTCGCTGCGCCGGTTGGCCTCGGCCGACTTCGCGCTGGCTCGCAGCGCATTCGGCCGTGCACTGGCCTGGGCCGGGGTAGCGATCGTATTTGGTGCGTCGGCCTGGCTGCTGATGGCCGCCACCCTCATCGCCCTGCTGCAAAGCTGGGGCCTGAGCTGGCTACAGGCCCTGCTGATCACCTCGCTGCTGAGCCTGGCCGTCACCGGTTATGCGATCTGGCGGGTGTCCTACTTCTTCCACCACACCGGCATGCACGCCACCCGGCGCCAGCTGTCCCGCCTGGGCCTGTTCGACGAGCCCAGCGAAGACGACCCCGATGCCGATGTGCAGCTGCCAGAGGGCAAGCCATGAAGTTCGGTGCGCTGCAGCGGCGGGTGAAGCGCTGCGAACAGGTGGTGACCGTGCGTCTGGTCGAGACCCAGGACCACTGGTCCACGCTCAGCCAGGTCTGGCGCCAGGGCTGGTCGCCACTGCGCATCGTGGTGGTGGGCCTTGCCGGTGGCTTCATTGCCGGCAAGCTGGAAATGCCGGGCAAGGTCAACGGTGCGCGCTGGCTGCAGATGGTCGGTTCGGTCTCGAACCTGTTCGCCAGTGCGCAGGCGGCGTTCGCCACGGCGATGGCGGCGCAGGCGGCGGCCACCGCCGACGATGCGGCCGAAGAAGCCGACAACGCCAGCGAACAGGCACAGGCAGCGGCCTCCGCCGCTGAAGCACGGCCCGCACCGGCAGCGCGAGCTGTGCCGGAGCCGGAACCGGACCTGCGCGAACCGCGCCCGGCCGAGGCGGCCACGGAACTGTCCGAACGTTGATCCATGGAATCCGCCGCGCCGATGGCGGCCGGCGGATAATGCGCTCCCCCTTCCGGCTGATGCGTCGATGAGCGAGTCCTCCCTGTCCCTGTCACCAGCCGATCCGCAGGACCCGGAGGCACCGCTGCCGCCTCCGTCTCGCCCACGCGGGCCGATGTCGCTGGTGGTGCTGGCGACCCTGGCGGTGGGCTACACGCTGTGGGCGGCGCAGGACATCATCCTGCCGGTGCTGCTGGCGATGTTCTTCGCGCTGGTCGGCAACCCGATCCTGCGCCTGCTGCAGAAACTGTGGATTCCGCGCGCGCTGGGCGCGCTGCTGGTCCTCGGCGCCGGCCTGGGCGTGACCGGTTCGCTGGCGGTGCAATTGATCGGCCCGGCGATGGAATGGGCGCAGGAAGCCCCGCAGCAGCTGCGCAAGGTGGCCCGCCAGGTGCAGGACCTGACCAAGCCGGTGCAGCAGGCCAACCAGGCGGCGGAGAACTTCGCGCGCGTCGCCGGCGGCGACAGCAACCACAAGGTGCAGGTGATCCGCACCCAGCTCGACGACCCGTACCGCATGCTGACCCGCGCGCCACGGCTTGCCGCCTCGGTGCTGGCCGTGGTGCTGCTGACCCTGTTCTTCATGATCTACGGGCAGAGCCTGCAGCGCGCGGCGATCGCGCTGTTCCCGAACCGCCAGCAGCAGCGCTTCACCGCCGACATCCTGCGGTCGATCGAGCGCGAGGTCTCGCGCTATGTGCTGACCATCAGCGTGATCAACACCCTGGTCGGGCTGGTGTTCGCTGGCGTGCTGATGCTGCTCGGCATCGGCCTGCAGGAGGCGCTGCTGTGGGGCACGGTGGCCGCGCTGCTGAATTTTGCCCCGTACGTCGGCCCGCTGATCGGGGTGGCACTGATGCTGCTGATGGGCTTCGTGGAATTCCGCGACCCGCTGCAGGCGCTGCTGCCGGCGGCCGCGTACCTGGCCCTGCACACTCTGGAAGGGCAGATGGTGACCCCGATCGTGCTGGGCCGGCGCATGAAGCTGTCGCCGCTGGTGCTGATCCTGGCGCTGATGGTGTTCGGCTGGGCCTGGGGCATGATCGGCCTGCTGCTGGCGGTGCCGCTGCTGGTCTGCATCAAGCTGGTACTGGCACGGCTGGACGGCATGCAGGGCTGGGCACGGCTGCTGGAATGAAAGCCCGCGCGGGCAGGCGTAGAATGGAGGGGTGAATTTCCCCGTCCAAGCCATCACTCTCGACCTTGACGACACGCTGTGGCCGTTCGCTCCGATTGGCGCCCGCATCGACCTGGTCCTGCACGAGTGGATGCGTGAACACAGCCCCGCCACCGCCGCGATGTATCCGGTGGCGGCGATGCGCGAACTGCGCGAGCGCCTGTACCACGCCCATCCGCACCTCCACCACGACCTGAGCGCGCTGCGTCGGCTGACCCTGCACGAAGCGCTGCACGCCAGTGGTGCCAGCCTCGATCTGCTGGAGCCAGCGTACGAAGCGTTCTACGCCGCGCGCAACCAGGTCGAGTGCTATCCCGATGCGATCGATGCGCTGGCGAGGATTGCGGCGCGGGTGCCGGTGGCAGCACTGAGCAACGGCAATGCCGATCTGGAGCGGATCGGCCTGGCCCATCATTTCGCCTTCCAGCTGGGCGCGCGCGAACACGGCGCGGCCAAGCCGGAGGCAAGCATCTTCCATGCCGCCTGCACCCGCCTGGGTGTGGCGCCGGCACAGGTGCTGCATGTCGGCGACCACGCCGAAATGGACGTGGCCGGGGCGATCGCCGCCGGCCTGCGCGGGTGCTGGATCAACCGCGAAGCAGCCACCTGGACCCATCCGAAACTGCAGCCGGACCTGCAGTTCGACACCCTCACCGGCCTGGCCGACTGGTTGGACGCCAACCTCGACGCCGCCGCATCCCGGAGTACCTGACGCATGAGCGAGATCACTGGTTTCACCGCCGACACCGCCGCAGCGCTGCCGCTGTACGTGCTGGACCGCGAGCAGTTCGCCGCCTGGAAGCAAGGCCAACCGGCCGCCACCCAGGCCTGGCTGGCCTCGCAGGGTTTCACTGCCGGTGCGCACAGCGTGGCTTTGCTGCCCGGCAGTGAGGGCCTGGCCGGCGCGGTGATGGGTGTGGGTGATCGCGCCGATGCCTACAGCTATGCGCATGCGCCGCACGCGCTGCCGGAAGGCAGTGTCTGGCAGCTGGCCAATGAACTGCCTGCTGCCGAACAGGCGCTGCTGCAGCTGGGCTGGGGTTTGGGCAGCTACCGCTTCGACCGTTACCGCAAGCGCAACCGCGCCCCGGCGCAGCTGGTGGCCGCACCGTCCGGCGAAGTGGCCGACCTGATCGCCGCCAGCCTGCGCGTGCGCGACTGGGTCAACACCCCGACCGAAGACATGGGGCCGCAGCAGCTGGAAGACGCCGCGCGTGCACTGGCCGATGCACATGGTGCGCAGGTCGAGGCGATCACCGGCGATGAACTGCTGAAGCAGAACTTCCCGGCCATCCACGCCGTGGGCCGCGCGTCGCACCGCGCGCCGCGTCTGGTGGTGCTGCGCTGGGGCAAGGAAACCGACCCGGCACTGGTGCTGGTCGGCAAGGGCGTGTGCTTCGATACCGGCGGCCTGGACATCAAGCCGGCCGACGGCATGCGCAACATGAAGAAGGACATGGGCGGCGCCGCGCATGCGCTGGCCCTGGCCGGCCTGGTGATGGCGCGCGGACTGCCGGTGCGGCTGACCCTGCTGGTGCCGGCGGTGGAAAACGCGATAGGTCCGGATGCGTTCCGCCCGGGCGAAGTGATCGCCACCCGCAAGGGCCTGAGCGTGGAGATCGACAACACCGATGCCGAAGGCCGCGTGATCCTGTGCGACGCGCTGACCTTCGCTGGTGAGCAGAAGCCGGACCTGGTGCTGGATTTCGCCACGCTCACCGGTGCCGCACGCATCGCGCTGGGTCCGGATCTGCCGGCGCTCTTCAGCAACGACGACACGGTGGCGCAGCAGTGGCTGCAGGCCGGCGACGCAACCCGTGACCCGGTCTGGCGCATGCCGCTGTGGCGCCCCTACCTGCGCTATCTGAGCAGCGGCATCGCCGACCTGGCCAATGCCGGTTCGCGCATGGCCGGCTCGGTGACCGCCGCGCTGTACCTGGAGCGCTTCCTGGAAGACAGCCAGCGCTGGGCGCACCTGGACGTGTACGCCTGGAACGACGGCGAACGCCCGGGCCGTCCGGCCGGTGGCGAAGCGCTGGCGCTGCGCTCGGCCTGGGCGATGCTGAAGGCGCGTTACAGCTGATCGGGTGGATGCCGACCTTGGTCGGCACGCCGTCCCCGGCAAATCTGACGAAAAATTGAATTTCGGCCTCGGCCGGGTTCTGCGAGGATGTGTGGGTCGACCACCCACACGCTCCGTGAAGGCAGGACTCCGACCATGTCGCTCTTCGGCTACACCCGTTCCGGCCAGACGCCGGGCGCACCGCGCAAGCATTCCCCCCTGCTCTGGATCGCGCTGATCGCGCTCATCCTGGGAACCGTGGTGCTGGCCTTCGCCTGGCTGGCCGGCTGGATGGGCGACCGCCTCACCGCGCAGCGCTTCACCGACACCATCGAGGCCACCGGCCCGGCCCATCCGGGCTTCCGCCGTGCACACAGCAAGGGCATCTGCGTAAGCGGCTGGTTCGAACCCAGCGCGCAGGCCCCTACCCTGTCCAGTGCCCGGGTGTTCTCGCAGACGCGGGTGCCGGTGATGGGCCGCCTGTCAATCGGTGGCGGCGACCCCTACGGCGCCGACAACACCGCACGCGTGCGCAGCCTGGCGGTGCAGATGGTCAGCGATGATGGCCAGGAATGGCGCATGGCGATGAACAGCTTCCCGTTCTTCGCGGTACCCACGGCCGAGGCGTTCTACGAGCAGACGCGCGCCTCGATTCCCGACCCGGCCACCGGCAAGCCGGACCCGCAGAAGATGGCGGCAGTGCTGGCGAAATACCCCAGTGCGCAGGCGTTCCAGCAGTGGGCGAAGACAGCGCCATGGACCAGCAGCTGGGCCGACACCACTTTCAACAGCGTCAACAGTTTCTGGTTCACCAATGCGCAGGGCCAGAAGCGTGCGGTGCGCTGGCGCTGGCAGCCGCTGGCGCCGGTGGTGGAGATGGATGCGGAAGCGCGCAAGCAGGCCAGCGTCGATTTCCTCAGCCAGGAACTGCAGCAGCGCCTGGCCCGCGGCCCGGTGCGCTGGAACCTGATCGTGACCACCGCCGAGCCCGGCGATGCCATCGATGATCCGTCGGTGCCGTGGCCCGAGTCGCGTGACCAGGTAGTGGCGGGCGTACTCAGCCTGGACCGCATGCAGTCGCAGGAAGAAGGCGCCTGCGGCCAGATCAACTTCGATCCGCTGATCCTGCCCAGTGGGGTGCGCGGCAGTAATGATCCGATCCTGGCGGCCCGCTCGGCGGTGTACTCGCAGTCCTTCAACCGCCGTGAACGCGAGCGCGCCAGCGGCAACGTCGAACAACCGAAGGAGGCCGCACGATGAGCACCGGCAACGGCCACTTCAACCTGCTGGCGCGGGTGCTGCACTGGTCCATGGCGCTGATGATCGTCGCCATGCTGTTCATCGGCGTGACCATGGTCGCCTCGCTGCACCTGCGTCCCGCGCTGATCGACCTGCACCGCCCACTGGGCATCGCGATCCTGTTGCTGGCGCTGCTGCGCCTGTACAACCGGCTGCGCCATCGCCCACCGGCGCTGCCTGCCGACCTGCCGGTCTGGCAGGGGGTAGCGGCCAAGGCCTCGCACTGGATGCTGTACGCGCTGATGCTGGCGATGCCGTTGATCGGCTGGGCAATGCTGTCGGCCGGCGGATACCCGATCGTGCTGTGGGGAGGGCTGCACCTGCCGCCGATCGTGCCGCATACCCCGGCGCTGTATGCCGCGCTGCGCAATGCGCACAGCCTGTTGGCCTATGTGTTGTTCGCCACGGTGCTGATGCATGTGGGTGCGGCGTTGTTCCACCTGTGGGTGCGGCGGGACGGGGTGTTCCAGGCGATGGCGCGCGGGAAGGAGTGATGATCGGGTTCGCCGGGAGTTCCCGGCGGATCGTTTCCGCGACCGCGGAGGGGTGTCACTTTCTTTGCGCGCAAAGAAAGTAACCAAAGAAACACGCCGCCAGAACGCGAGCCGGCGCTATGCGCCGGTACCCTGCGCTTCTCGGTGAATCAGGGGCCGGCGCCGAACTCGCTGCGCTCAGACATCGGCGCCTCTGCGCCCCTGATTCCCCTGCGATGCTCGGCTCGCTAAAAGGCGGAACCAACGTCAAAGGCAGAAGCTGCACCCAGTAGATCCACGCCATGCGTGGATGCTCTTGCTGTTGATCTTGACCTTCAAGTCCGCCTTGAGCGAGCCGAGCACCGCAGGTCCGGCGAGGGCGAAGAGGCGCGGGTGTCTGAGCGCAGCGAGTTCCCGCGCCGTACCTCGACGGACCGAGGAGCACAGGGAACCGTCGCGTAGCGGCGGCTCGCGGCCGGCGGAGCGTTTCTTTGGTTACTTTCTTTGCGCGCAAAGAAAGTGACACCCCTCCGCGGTCGCGGAAATGACATCACCGGGAAACGCAAGGCGCCGCTACAACCACCCTTTCTGCCGCGCCAGCCGGTACGCCTCAATGCGATTGGCCACGCCCAGCTTGCCGATGCACTCGGACAGATAGTTGCGCACCGTGCCGTGCGACAGCCCCAACTGCTCGGCGATCTCGCTGGCGGTGCGGCCCTCACCCGCCAGCCGCAGCACGCGACGCTCGCGGTCGGTCAGCGGGTCGGCCTGCGACCACGCATCCAGTGCCAGCTGCGGGTCGATCGCGCGGATGCCCTGCTTCACCTTGCGCAGTGCCTCGGCCAGGTTCTCGGCCGGTGCGTCCTTCAGCAGGTAACCCAGCACGCCGGCTTCCAGCGCGCGGCGCAGGAAACCTGCGCGGGCGAAGGTGGTCACGATCACCACCTTGATCGGCAGCTCGTGACGCGCGATGCGCTGTGCAAGCTCCAACCCGGACAGGCCCGGCATCTCGATGTCGGTCACCAGGATGTCCGGCTGCAGCTGCTGCAGCATGCGCCACGCGGTTTCGCCGTCCGCGGCGCTGCCCAGCACTTCGATATCCGCTTCCAGGCCCAGCAGCGCCGACAGTGCGCCGCGTACCATCGCCTGGTCTTCGGCCAGCAGGATGCGGATCATGCGGCACCGTCCTGCACCAGCGACGGCGGCACGCCTGGCGGCAGCGGTGTGGTCGCAGCGGCCAGTGGCACGCGCACGGTCAGCACCGTGCCCTCGCCCTTTGCGGACTGCACCTGCAGGCTTCCACCCAGGGCGGCCACGCGTTCGCGCATGCCGCACAACCCATTGCCCTCCGCCTGCACGCCGCCACGACCATCGTCGCGGATCTGCATCGCCAGCATGCGTCCCTCCAGCATGAACTCCACCCGTGCCTGCGTCGCCTGTGCATGGCGCACGATATTGGTCGCGGCCTCGCGCAGCACCAGTGCCAGCCCGCGTTCGACATCCACCGGCATCGCCGGTGGTGGAGCGTACTGAAGGTGGACCTGCTGGCACTCCAGCAGCAGCCGCGCCGATGCCAGCTCGCCGGCCAGGTCGCTGGCGCGGATACCGGTGACCGCACTTCGGACCTGCGCCAGCGCCTCGCGGGCGATGGCCTCGGCCTCGCCGATCTCCTGCCGCGCGCGTGCATCACCGCGGTCGTGCAGCTTGCGCGCCAGTTCCAGCTTCAACGTGATCAGCGACAGGGTGTGGCCGAGCAGGTCGTGCAGGTCGCGGCCGATGCGTTCGCGCTCGGCGGTGGCTGCTAGCCGCCGCACCTCGTCCTGCGAAAGCTGCAGTGCCGCATCCTTCTGCTGGTTGAGTGCCTCCACGTTCACGACCAGGCCGACGATATAGGACACGGCGGGGATCCAGACCAGGCTCTGCCACGGGTACTGGAACAGCAGGGCGAGGCTGCAGAACAGGAGGTTCAGACCAGTGAGCTGCAGCAGATACTGCCACCAGCCGCCGCGACCGCTCACCCGCAGCAGCACGCAGCCGAACACGAAGTAGGTCAGCCCAGACGGGTACCAGGGCAGCAGCACCAGCGACATCGCGATCAGGCCCAGGGCATAGCGCGGAGCGTGATGGCGCGGCGCCACCATCACCTTGGCGTACAGCAGCAGGAACACCGGATAGCTGGCCAGCGTCAGCAGCAGCCAGCGCAGGGTGAAGCCATGGCCAAGCAAGGGCGTCAGGAAGATCCACACTGACCACAGCAGGTGGATTGCCTCGCCCCAGGGGGACTTTCCCCGGCGCAGCGTCTCGGCCACCGCCGAGTCGGGCGCGGGGCGCAGCAGCGAGGCAAGCCAGATGGACGGCACGGGCGGTTCCAGGCGGGGACGATCGCCGCCGATCATGCCAGTTCAGCCGCCTGCGCGCAGGCGCCACCGTCGGCTGGGCGGCACCGGCGCAACCGAGCGCAGATCACGGTACGCTTGGCGGCGCCGCTGCGGCGGGCCGGCAATGGGGCGATCGGATCCATGGGCAGTACCGGTAGCGGGAACGTTGCCATCCTGTGCCGCCGTGGTCACATTTCGCAGTTGCCGCCGTCAGTGTCATCGGATGACAGCTGTCACTGCCGTCTTCGCTGTGCCTGCCTTCATGCTGTGCCGCACGCTCCACCGCCGGAACCGCCGTCGTCCGCGCTTCCGGCCACACCCGCCCGAACGCATGTGATGGAACGAATGAACGCTTCTGCCGAGCTGTTGAAGGAACTCCGTATCGACCGCAAGTCGCCGCCGCCGGCCGCCGGAGGCAATGGCGGTGGCCGCCGCGGGTTGTGGATCGCGATCATCGTGGTCGTGCTGCTGGTCGCCGCGGCCGTGGCCTACCTGTTCGGTCGCGCACCGGCCGTAGAGGTGGAAACCGCTCCCGCCGTGACCATCCAGCAGGGCAGCGCCAGCAGCTCGGTGCTCGACGCCAGTGGCTACGTGGTCGCCCGGCGCATGGCCACGGTATCGGCCAAGATCACCGGCAAGGTGCGCGAGGTGATGATCGAAGAAGGCATGCGGGTCGAGGCTGGCCAGGTGATGGCCACGCTCGACCCGATCGATGCCGACGCGCAGCGCAGCCTGTACGCCTCGCAGCTGCAGGCCGCACGCAGCCAGGTCGCCGGGCTGGAGGCGCAGCAGAGGCAGACCGCCGCCGAAGCCAGCCGCCTGCAGGCGCTGGTTGGCCAGCAGCTGGTCTCGCGCTCGCAGTACGACCAGGCCGTGGCCCAGCGCGACAGCCTGCGTGCGCAGCTGGATACCGCGCAGCGCAACGTCAAGGTTGCCAACGACCAGCTGGCCATCGCCGATCTGGGCGTGGACAACAACATCGTGCGCGCGCCGTTCTCCGGAGTGGTCACCGCCAAGGCGGCGCAGCCCGGTGAGATCGTTTCGCCGCTGTCGGCGGGTGGTGGCTTCACCCGTACCGGCATCGGCACCATCGTCGACATGGACTCGCTGGAGATCGAAGTCGAGGTCGGCGAGGCCTTCATCGGCCGCGTGCAACCGAAGATGCCGGTGGAAGCCACGCTCAACGCTTATCCGGAGTGGAAGATTCCCGGCGAGGTCATCGCCATCATCCCCACCGCCGACCGCGGCAAGGCCACGGTGAAGGTGCGCGTGGCGCTGAAGGTGAAAGACCCGCGCATCGTGCCGGAGATGGGCGTGCGGGTCAGCTTCCTGGAACAGGCGCAGCCGCAGGCCGCAGCCAAGCCGCAGGGCGTGCGCGTGCCGGGCGGCGCCGTGGTCCAGCGCGACGGTGCCTCGGTGGCCTTCGTGCTGGGTGACGGGAACCGCGTGCAGCAGCGCACGGTCGAGGCCGGCCAGGCGATGGGCGAGGACCGCCAGATCCTCAAGGGCGTGAGCGCAGGTGAGCCGGTGGTGGTGAACCCGCCGGACACCCTGCGCGATGGCGCCAAGGTGCAACAGAAACAAGCGCAGTAACGGCCTGGCGCCCATGGGCGCCGCCGGCAACACCGCTCGACGCACGCCCGCAGCCACCGCAGGTGCGCTTCCCCGTTTCCCGCCTTCCGTGGAGAACCACCCATGTCGACCCTGGTTTCACTGCGCAACATCACCAAGACCTACCAGCGTGGCCCCGAGCAAGTGCAGGTGCTGCACGGCATCGACCTGGACATCGCCAGCGGCGACTTCGTTGCGCTGATGGGCCCGTCCGGCTCGGGCAAGACCACCCTGCTCAACCTGATCGGTGGGCTGGACAACCCCAGTGGCGGCGAAATCAGCATCGAAGGCGAGCGCATCGACCAGATGAGCGGTAGCCAGCTGTCGACCTGGCGCAGCCACCACGTTGGCTTCGTGTTCCAGTTCTACAACCTGATGCCGATGCTGACCGCGCAGAAGAACGTGGAACTGCCACTGCTGCTGACCCACCTCAGCGCGGCGCAGCGCCGCCGCAATGCCGAGATCGCGCTGACCCTGGTGGGCCTGGCCGACCGCCGCAGCCATCGCCCGAATGAACTGTCCGGCGGCCAGCAGCAGCGCGTGGCGATCGCCCGCGCGATCGTCTCCGACCCGACCTTCCTGATCTGCGACGAACCGACCGGCGACCTCGACCGCCAATCGGCCGAGGAGATCCTCGGCCTGTTGCAGCAGCTCAACCGCGAGCACGGCAAGACCATCATCATGGTCACCCATGACCCGAAGGCCGCCGAGTACGCCACGCACACGGTGCACCTGGACAAGGGCGAGCTGGCCGACGCGCCGCTGGCCCACTGACGGAGGCCACAGCGATGAAATACTTCTCGTTGGTGTGGGCACAGCTGTTCCGCAGCCGTACCCGCACCCTGCTGACCCTGCTGTCGGTGGTGGCCGCGTTCCTGCTGTTCGGCATGCTCGATTCGGTGCGGGTGGCGTTCTCGTCGGGTGGCAGCGTGGAAGGTGCCAACCGGCTGATCGTGGCCTCGCGGCTGTCGATCACCCAGTCGCTGCCGATCCGGCTGGAAGCACAGGTGCGCCAGGTAGCCGGTGTCCGTGACGTGGCTTATGGCATGTGGTTTGGTGGCATCTACCAGGACCCGAAGAACTTCTTCCCGAACTTCTCGGTGTCACCCAACTACTTCGATGTCTACCGCGAGCTGCAGATCGATCCGGCACAGCTGGAGGACTGGAAGCAGACCCGCACCGGCGCCATCGTCGGCGAAACCCTGGCCAAGCAGTTCGGCTGGAAGATCGGCGATACCATCCCGCTGCAGGCGACGATCTTCCCGCGTGGCGGCAGCAATGACTGGCCACTGGTGCTCAAGGGCGTCTACCGCT
This sequence comes from Stenotrophomonas maltophilia group sp. RNC7, assembly GCF_030910085.1. Classification (NCBI taxonomy): domain Bacteria; kingdom Pseudomonadati; phylum Pseudomonadota; class Gammaproteobacteria; order Lysobacterales; family Lysobacteraceae; genus Stenotrophomonas; species Stenotrophomonas maltophilia group sp. RNC7. The sequence continues at coordinate 63,739 of NZ_JAVFVN010000783.1, forward strand.
CCAAGGACCGCGCGCTGGCCGCCAATGAAGAACGCCAGCTGATGATGAACTGGAAGTACTTCGACGAATCCAACGACTACATCAAGAACCAGGTGAGCTGGTACACGGTGACGCTGGACAACCCGGACCACTCTTCGCGGGTGGCACAGGCGATCGATGCGATCTCGGCCAACTCCGACCACGAGACCAAGACCCAGACCGAATCGGCGTTCCAGCAGGCCTTCGTCAAGCAGTTCGCGGATATCGGCATGATCGTCACCTCGATCATGGGCGCGGTGTTCTTCACCCTGCTGCTGTTGACCGGCAACACCATGGCGCAGGCCGTGCGCGAGCGCGTGCCGGAGCTGGCCACGCTGAAAACGCTGGGCTTCAAGGACAGCACCGTGCTGACCCTGGTGATGGTGGAATCGGTGCTGCTGATCGGCCTCGGTGGCCTGATCGGCATGGGCCTGGCCGCCCTGATCCTGCCGGCGATCGGCCCGAAGAGCATGGGCATGCTGCCGCCACACGTACCAACGCCGACCTGGCTGATGGGGTTGGGCCTGATCGTAGTGATCGGCATCATCGTCGGGCTGCTGCCCGCGCTGCGTGCCAAGCGCCTGAAGATCGTCGATGCACTGGCCGGCCGCTGAGGAGGATTGCAGATGAACAAGCTCAAGAAATGGCTGGGCAACGGCGTAACCGTGCTGCTGCTTGCGATCGGCCTGGTGTTGTGGATCGGGCTGCCGTGGTTTGGCGTGCTGGCCGTGGCCGTGCTGGTAACGCTGTGGCTGCTGCTGACCCGCGGTGGACGGCTGGCGTTGGCCGCCACCCGCATCGGCGTGGCCAGCCTGCCGCAACGCTGGGGCGCGTCCTCGGTGATCGTGGTCGGCATTGCCGGCGTGGTCGGCGTGCTGGTGGCGATGCTGGCGATGGGCGAAGGCTTCCAGGCCACGCTCAACAACACCGGCGATGACACCACTGCCATCGTGCTGCGCGGTGGCTCGCAGGCCGAGACCAACTCGGTGATCACCCGCGAGCAGGTACCCATGCTGTCCACCCTGCCCGGCATCAGCCGCGATGCGCAGGGCCGGCCGTTGTTGTCACCGGAACTGTCGCAGGTGGTCAACCTGGTGTCCAAGTCCGATGGCACCGACGTCAACGCCCAGTTCCGCGGCGTCGGCCCGCAGGCGTGGGCGGTGCATGACAAGGTCAAGATCGTTGAGGGCCGCAAGTTCGCCACCGGGCTGCGCGAGATCGTGGTCGGCCAGGGCGCCAAGGGCCAGTTCCGCGACATGGAGGTCGGTAGGACGCTGACGCTGGGCAACCAGACCTGGACCGTGGTCGGTGTGTTCGCCACTGGCGATGCGCATGATTCGGAACTGTGGACCGACGCCGATACGCTGGCCACCACCTACCAGCGCAGTGCCTGGCAGTCGATCAGCGTGCGTACCGATGGCAAGGCCGGCTTCGATCAGTTCAAGGCGGCCGTCGCTGCCGACCCACGCCTGAAGCTGGACGTGGAAACCACCCGCGTCTACTACAGCAAGCAGGGCGGCGGGCTGACCAAGCTGATCGACATCCTGGGCAAGGTGATCGGCACGATCATGGCGGTCGGTGCGGTGTTCGGCGCGCTCAACACCATGTATGCGGCCGTGGCCACGCGCGCCCGCGAAATCGCCACCATGCGTGCGATCGGCTTCCGCGGCCTGCCGGTGGTGACGGCGGTGATGCTGGAAACGATGCTGTTGGCGCTGCTCGGTGGCCTGCTCGGCTGTGCGGTTGCATGGCTGCTGTTCAATGGCTACAGCGTGTCCACCATCGGCAGCAACTTCAGCGCGGTGGTGTTCAAGTTCCACGTATCACCGGAACTGCTGTGGACCGGCCTGAAATGGGCACTGGGCATCGGCCTGGTCGGCGGCCTTTTCCCGGCGCTGCGCGCGGCGCGTTTGCCGATCACCACGGCGCTGCGCGAAACCTGAGCATCATGCAGCGGTGGACTGCGCATCACGCAGGGGACGGAGCGAAGGCTCCGTCCCTTTTTCGTTGGCGGGGTCAGATCCCTTCGCTACGCGAAGGGATCTGACCCCGATCTCGATGCAGTAGATCCACGCCATGCGTGGATGGATGCCTGCGCACATGCACTGCTACAGATTGCAGGAAACCCGCCGCTATCGATGCCTCTGCTCATCGCAAACGCAGCGCGCGTGACGCTGCGCACAGTGCATCTGTGGATTGTTGGTTGCGATTCATCTTCGCGCACTTCCAGCGGCGTCGAGACAAACAGTTACGAATGGAAACATTCTAGAATCGCGCCCCCCACGTTGGTTTGCAGCACCCCACGCGCCCATAGAACGGGCGCATGTTTTTACTGAAACACGAGATTTCACGGATGTCCCTGAAAACCAATCCGCTGCGCAACGCGATCGTCATCGCGCTGGCCGCCAGCTGCACCGCCCCCGCCTTCGCACAGAGCGCCGGCGATACCCCTACCAACCTCGACCGCATCGAAATCACCGGCTCGCGCATCCGCCAGGCCAGTGTCGAAACCGCACAGCCGGTGGTCGCGCTCAACCGCGCCGAGATCGAGAAGAAGGGTTACGTCAACGTCGCCGACATCCTGCAGGACATTCCTGCCGCCGGTGCGCCGAGCATGAGCCGCGCCTCGTCGCTGACTTCTTCGCGCGATTTCGGCGGCATGTACGTCAGCCTGCGCAACCTCGGCCCGGAACGCAGCCTGGTGCTGATCGACGGCCGCCGCATGGGCGTCAGTGCCGGCGGCTACTCCGACCTGGCCTCGATCCCGTCGTCCATCGTCGAGCGCGTGGAAGTGCTGACCGACGGCGCCTCCGCGCTGTACGGCTCCGATGCCATCGCCGGTGTGGTCAACATCATCACCCGCAAGAATTTCGATGGTGGCGAAGCCAGCGTCTATGTCGGCCAGTACGGCCAGGGTGACGGCCAGAAGCGCGCCTACAGCGCGACTTTCGGCAAGACCTTCGAACGCGGCTGGTTCAGCGTGGGCGCCGAGCGCACCAAGGAAGACGAGGTGCTGGGCAAGGACCGCGAGTTCAGCCGTTACACCAACGGCCCGCGCCACCCGAACGATGGCCTCAACGGCAACACGCCGTGGGGCTACGTCACCGTCGGTGGCAAGAACCTGACCGTGGGTCCGGGCGGCGACCCGAGCAAGGCCGGCAACTTCCATGCGCCGGACCCGGCCGATGGTGCCAACACCAAGTCGAACATGAGCCTGCTGACCGGCCTGGAGCGCACCTCGGTGTTCGCCAACGGTGGCTTCTCGATCACTGACAACCTGCGCATCGTCGCCGACGCGCTGTACAGCAAGCGCGAGTCGACCAAGCACCTGGCCGGCTACCCGTACTCGGTCAGCGCCGCGCAGGCCCGCAATGGCAGCCGTGCCGCCCTGTCCAAGGACAGCGCGTTCAACCTGTGGGGCCAGGATGCGCTGTTCGCGCACCGCACCGAGGAACTGCCGCGCGGCACCGAGAACAACCTGGAAACCAAGCGCGCCAGCATCGGCCTGGAAGGCAGCTTCGAAACCGGTTCGCGGTACTGGGACTGGAACATCAACTACATGTACAACCGCAACGAAGGCGAGCGCATCGGTAGCGGCAGCATGTACCAGCCGCACGTCAACCTGGCCGTCGGCCCGTCCTTCATGGACGGAAACGTGGCCCGTTGCGGTGCGCCGGGCGCGGTTATCACCGGCTGCGTGCCGTGGAACCCGGCCGCCCCGATGGGTTACACCGGCCCGGGCTCGCTGAGCAACCAGGACGTGCAGGACTACCTGTTCACCCGCTTCGTCGACAAGATGCAGAGCACCACCAAGGTCGCCAGCGGCAACATCTCCGGTTCGCTGTTCACCCTGCCGGCCGGCGACATCCTGGCCGCGATGGGCTTCGAGCACCGCAGCGAGGAGGCCAGCTACACGCCGGACATGAAGGTGCAGAAGGGCGAGATCGCCGGCACCAGCGGCCAGCCGACCCGCGGCAACTACTCGCTCAACGAGGTCTACCTGGAACTGCAGGTGCCGCTGCTGGCCGACCTGCCGTTCGCCCGCGAACTGTCGCTGGACGTGGCCGGTCGCTACTCGGACTACAACAACTTCGGTTCCACCACCAACAGCAAGTTCGGCCTGAAGTGGAAGCCGATCGACAGCCTGCTGGTGCGCGCCACCTACGGCACCGGCTTCCGTGCGCCGACCGTGGATGACCTGTACGGCGGCACCGTCAGCAGCCGCGACTCGTTCACCGACCCGTGCGATACCTCCTTCGGCACCGCCGCCACCAGCCCGGCCGTCGCTGCCCGTTGCCAGGCGCTGAAGGTGCCGGCCAACTTCCGCCAGCTCAACAGCGATGGCAGCGTGGCCACCAAGCCCGGCCAGCAGGCCACCACCGATTTCAGCTCGGGTTCCAACCCGGACCTGAAGCCGGAAACCGCCAAGACCTGGACCGTGGGCCTGGTCTACAGCCCGGACTTCGTGCAGGGCCTGGACGTCAGCCTGGACTGGTGGAAGATCCGCATCGACAACGCCATCGTCGGTGAGTCGGCCACCAACATCCTGGAACAGTGCTACGTGCAGGCGTCGGATGCTGCCTGTGGCCGCTTCACTCGTGGCAGCAACGGCCAAGTCAACTCGCTGGACCGCTCGCTGGTCAACGCGGGCTACCGCGAAACCGCCGGCTATGACATCAACGTGCGTTACCGCCTGCCGGAAACCGCGTTCGGCAAGTTCGCCGTCAACTGGAACACCACCTATACCGATTACCTGGAGCAGCGCAACGACAGCGCCGCCACCACCCCGGTGGAACAGCGTACCGGTTGGGCCGGCGACTTCCGCGTGCGTTCCACCTTCAACCTGGATTGGCAGTACGGCGACCTCGGCATCGGCTGGACCGCGCGCTACTACTCCAGCATGAAGGAGAAGTGCTCGTACATGGACGAATGCAACATGCCGGGCTTCAACTCGTCGTACACCAGCGCCTCGCCAACCAACAAGGTGGGCTCCAACACCTTCCACGACCTGCAGGTGCGCTACAGCCTGCCGTGGGATGGCACCGTGTCGCTGGGCGTGAACAACGTGTTCAACCACCAGGGTCCGATCATGTACAGCCAGCCGAACAGCAGCTTCACCTACTACGGTGGCTTCGACATCGGCCGCTTCATGTACATGAAGTACCAGCAGCGCTTCTAAGCCTGCAACCGCGTTCCCGCCACGGCCATCCCTCTCTCCTGGCCGTGGATGGAAGCAGAACGGCGCCCCTCGGGGCGCCGTTCTTTTTTGCGTGGAAGCGGGGTCGGATCCCCGCCGGCGCTAGCGCTTGGCGCGCATCGTGCGGATGTTGTCGCCGACGAACAGCACCAGGCCAGCCCAGATCGCTGCAAACCCGATCGCCTTGGCAGTGTCGAATGTCTCATGGAAGAAGAACACACCCAGCAGCAGCTGCAGGCTTGGCGCGATGTACTGCAGGATGCCGACCAGCGACAGCGGAATGCGCTTCACGCCATAGGCGAAGCCGATCAGCGGTACGGCGGTGACCGCGCCGCCGAAGATCAGCAGCAGGTCGTTGCGCCACCCCCAACCATGGAAGAACGCACCGCCGTGGCCGTTCTCGGCCCAGATCGCAAACGCCAGCGCCGGCAGGAACAGGTACATGCTCTCCACGCCGAGGCCGGCCACCGGGTCGACCGAGACCAGCTTGCGCAGCAGGCCATACAGGCCGAACGAACAGGCCAGGCCCAGCGCGATCCACGGTGGCGTACCTGCATCGATGGTCAGCCAGGCCACGCCCACCGCCGCCATTGCCACCGCTACCCACTGCAGCCGGCGCAGCCGTTCCTTCAGCACCAGCACGCCCAGCAGCACGTTCACCAGCGGGTTGATGAAGTAGCCCAGGCTGGTCTCGATGACATGACCGGCGTTGACCGCCCAGATGTACAGGCCCCAGTTGAACGCGATGGTCAGGCTCGACACCAGCAGGATCGGCAGCGCGCGCGGCTGCGCGGCGATCTTCCGCCACCAGCCCAGGCGTGCGCTGATCAACAGCCAGCCCAGCACCAGCACGGTGCTCCAGATGATGCGGTGGGCGATGATCTGGAACGAGGGCACCTCGTTGAGCAGGTGCCAGTAGACCGGCACCAGGCCCCAGATCACGAAGGTGGATGCGGTGACCAGCAGGCCCCGGCGTTGTTCCTTCTCGTCCATGCTCACTTCCTTCTCGTCCTTGCCATTGTCAGCACCACCACACCCAGAAGAATCACCGCCATGGCCAGCAGGTCGCGCCAACCGAAGCGCTCACCGTTGAGCAGCGCGCCCAGCAGCACCGCGATCACCGGATTGACATACGCGTAGCTGCCCGCGAGCGCCGGGCGCACGTTCTGCAGCAGCCACACGTAGGCAGTGAACGCGACGATGGAGCCGAACACGCACAGATAGGCCATTGCCAGCAGGCCACCGGTATCGGGCAGCGTGGTCGGGCGCTCGCCCACCGCCAGGCCGATCAGCACCAGCAGCACGCCGCCGCAGATCATCTGCCCGGCCGCGGTCATGAACGGACCCGGCAGGTCCAGGCCGCGTGCCCACACAGAACCGAACGCCCAGCCGATCGGCGCGATCAGCAGCAGCACCAGCCCGGTCGGCGAGCCGGTCAGGCTGCTGCCGGCGTTGAGCCAGACCACGCCGAGGAAGCCGATGGCGATGCCCAGCCACTCACCACGGCTGGCATGTTGCCCGCGCAGCGCCGAGAACAGCGCCATCCACAGCGGCACCGAGGCCACCGCCGTGGCGGCCAGGCCCGAGGACACTTCGCGCTCGGCCAGCACCACCATGCCGTTGCCCAGCACCAGCATGGTCACGCCCATGATGACCAGGTTGCGCCACTGCCGCAGCGTCGGGTTCGGCAGCTTCCAGAACAGGCGCAAGGCCAGGAACATCAGGCCGCCGGCAATGATGAAGCGGCTGCCGGAGACCATCGTCAGCGGCAGTGCGCCGCCGTGCAGGGCCTTGGCGATGCCCAGATAGGTCGAGCCCCAGACCACGTAGACCAGCAGCAGTGCCAGCGCGACAAGGCCACCCCGGGGGGCAGCCGCAGACGAAGAGGGGGGAGCCGACATGACACACCAGGGAGCCGGGGGAAGGCGGATTCTAGGACGTTTTGAGTATGGTCCGGGACCCCATACGGTGGCACGCTGTCATCCATCCATGCACCCTGCTCTGGTCTGCTACCCCGTGTTGACGGCCGATGCAGTACCAAGAAGGCTGCCCGGCCGCGCCGCCCCAAGACCGGACGCCGTTTTCCCTGCGCACGGACGCGCCGCATCGAGGATTTCCACCCAGATGAGCACCACGTCCCAACCTGTTGTCCCCGCGAACGACCGTGCCGCCTTGCGGCGGTCGATCTCCAACACCCTCAAAGGCTCCGCCGGCAACCTGGTGGAGTGGTATGACGTCTACGTGTACTCGGTGTTCGCCGTGTACTTCGAATCGCAGTTCTTCTCGCCGGACGACAAGAACTCCACCCTGTACGTGTGGGCGATCTTCGCGGCGACCTTCCTGATGCGCCCGATCGGCGCCTGGTTCTTCGGCCGCTTCGCCGACCGCCACGGCCGCCGCCTGGCGCTGACCGTCTCGGTCACGTTGATGGCGCTGTGCTCGTTCCTCATCGCCATCACCCCCACCGCCGCCAGCATCGGCATCTGGGCCGCCGTGATCCTGTTGTTCGCGCGCCTGCTGCAGGGCTTCGCCACTGGCGGCGAGTATGGTGCCAGCGCCACTTACATGTCCGAGGCCGCCATTCCGGGCCGTCGCGGCTTCCTGTCCTCGTTCCACTACGTCACCCTGGTCGGCGGCCACGTGCTGGCCCAGCTGACCCTGCTGCTGATGCTGACCTTCTGGGGCAAGCCGGAGATCTCCGAGTGGGGCTGGCGCATCGCCTTCGGTATCGGTGGCATCGCCGCGGTGGTGGTGTTCTGGCTGCGCCGGGGCATGGACGAATCGCTGTCGGAGTCGTCCATCGAGGCCGCGCGCGAGGGCAAGGCAAAGAAGTCCGGTTCGATGTACGAGTTGTTCGTGCACCAGTGGCGGCCGCTGCTGCTGTGCTTCCTGATCACCGCTGGCGGCACCGTGGCCTTCTACACCTACTCGGTGAACGGCCCGAAGATGATCCAGAGCGCCTTCGCCGGCAACGACCCGATGACCGGCACCCTGATCAACCTGGGCGTGCTGGCCTTCCTGATGGTGCTGCAACCGGTCGGCGGCTGGCTGTCGGACATCATCGGCCGCAAGACCCTGCTGGTGTTCTTCGGCGTCGGCGGCGTGCTGTACAGCTGGTACCTGATCACCCAGCTGCCGCACCAGCATGACGCCACCCTGGCCTTCCTGACCCTGGCGCTGGCCTTCGTCATCCTCACCGGCTACACCTCGATCAACGCGGTGGTGAAGGCCGAGCTGTTCCCCACCCACGTGCGTGCACTGGGCGTGGGCCTGGGTTACGCGCTGGCCAACTCGCTGTTCGGTGGCACCGCCCCGCTGCTGTACCAGGGCGCGCTGAAGACCGGCCATGTCGACTGGTTCGCCATCTACGTGACCGCCACGATCGCGGTATCGTTGGTGGTCTATGTGTTCTTCCTTACCAACAAGGGCCCGAACTGGCTCGACGGCACCCGCAAGTAAGCGCGTTGCCCTGATCGCGGCCACTGGTGCAATGCCGGTGGCCGCTACGTCTCCCGCCACCGCGCTGATGTGGATCGCGGTGACGCTGGCCGCAGTCACGGCATTGGCCTGGGTGCTGCGCCGCCCCAACGCGCAGGCCACGTGGCCGCGCACGGGGTTCGGGGTCGCCCTGCTGGTGTTCTGCGCCGCGCTGGCGCTGCAGCTGGCGATGGACCTGGGCAGCGGCCACAGCTCGCTGCACCTGCGGCTGCATCGCGGCGTCAACGCGGGGCCGCTGGTCGGCCTGCGCACGATGGCGGCGTGCTATCTGGCCGCGCTCGCCGCCGGCGGCTGGGGCGCGTGGAAGCTGCTGCGACGGCGCGGGTAGTGCCGGCCGCTGGCCGGCAAAGCCACCTTCTTTCGGTAGTGCCGGCCGCTGGCCGGCATTACTCAACGGCGGGCCGCTTCGCTCTTGTCGCGCGCGCCGCGGAACTCCGATTCCTTTTCCCACGTCGGCCAGCGGCGGCTGTTGGCCAGCTCGGCGCCCAGGTCGTAGACCAGCAGGGTGTCGGCAGCGTGGCCGCTCGGGTCCCAGCTCGGCGTCCAGGCATCGCAGGCCTGGTGATAGCAGTCGGCAAAGTACTTTTCGCGCAGCGCGCGGTCGGCTTCAACGCCACCGTCCAGCTTGTCCAGGCCCGGGCCGATGGTGATCGCCGGCACGCCCAGGCGGGCAAAGGCGAAGTGGTCGGCGCGGTAGAAGAAGCCGGCTTCCAGGTTCGGGTCCGGGCTGTAGCTGCGGCCACGGGCCTTGGCCACGCGCTCCAGGTCGCCTTCCAGCGACACCCGGCCCTTGCCCCACGAGGCGATGTCGCGGGTCGGGCCATCCGGACTGAACATCTCGATGTTCAGCACCGCAGCGGTCTTGTCCAGCGGCGCCAGCGGATGGGCGGCGTAGTAGCTGGCGCCCAGCAGGCCCTTCTCTTCGGCGGTCAGTGCCACGAAGTACAGCGTGCGCTGTGGCTGCGGGCCAGCGGCGAACACACGGCCCAGTTCCAGCACCGTGGCCACGCCGGTGGCATTGTCGATCGCACCACGGCGGATGCGGTCGCCCTTGGCGTCGGGCTGGCCGATACCGAACGCATCCCAGTGCGCGGAGAAGATCACCGCCTCGTCGGCATGCTCGCCACCGGGCAGCTTGGCCACCACGTTGCGGGTCACCACCTGTTCGCGCTTGAGCGCGAAGTCCACGCTCAGCTTGGCGTTGTCCAGCGCCACCGGGCGGAAGTCGGCACGCATCGCCTTGCGCTTCTCCGCATCGAAGTCGAGGCCGGCGTCGGCGAAGATCGCTTCGGCCAGCTCGCGCTGCATCCAGCCGCGCAGCGGCGTGTGCTGCGCCATCGCCTCGGCCTGGCTGCGTTCGATGTCGAACAGCGGCGAGGTACCCGAGCTCTTCACCGTGGCCCAGCCATAGGCGGCCGGCGCGGTCTCGTGCACGATCAGCACGCCCTCGGCGCCACGGCGTGCGGCTTCCTCGAACTTGTAGGTCCAGCGGCCGTAGTAGGTCACCGCCTTGCCGTCGAACGCGCCCGGCGCATCGGCTTCGAAATCGGCGTCGTTGATCAGCACCACGGCAATCTTGCCGTGCAGGTCCACGTCCTTGTAGTCGTTCCAGTGGCGTTCCGGTGCGTCGATGCCGTAGCCGACGAACACCAACGGTGCATCCTTGATCTGCACGCGCTTGCGCGGCTGCAGGCTCTGCAGGGTCACGTCCACGCCATTGGCCAGCGCACGCTTGCCCTGCTTCAGCGACAGGCTGGCCTTGGCCTCACCCTCCAGCTGCGCGCGCACCAGCGGCACCGGCTGCACCCAGCTGCCGTCTACGCCGCCCGGCTGCAGGCCATAGCTGCGGAACTGCTCGATCAGGTACTGCACCGTGCGCTCTTCGCCCTCGGTGGCCGGTGCGCGGCCCTCGAACTCATCCGACGCCAGCACGCGCACATGCCGCGACAGTGCCTGCGGATCGATGCCGCCACCCGGCAGGTCGTTGGCCGCATGGGCCAGGCCCCCGACGAACAGGCAGGACGACAGCAGCAACACGCGCATCGGATTCACGGCAGTACCACGGCTAGCTTGGAAGTCACCAGAGTGTAACGTGGTCGTGACATCACGGCGCAGCCTGGGCCCACGTCATCCACGCAGGGCGTGGGTCTACCTGCTGATGCGGTCCAGCCAGCAGGCCAGGCCCTGCGCGTTGAGTTCGATGTCCATCGCCAGCACGGCGGTCACTGCCGCATCGTCCAGCGCACAACCATGCAGCTGTGCACGTTCCAGGGACAGCGCCTGCAGTGCGGCCAGCAGGCAGCGGTGACGGTCCGGCCGGCCATCGCACTGGCGGCCGATCGCGGCCATCGCATCGATCTGCTCGAACAGGTCGTTGGCCAGTTTCTGCACCTGCTCCACGCGACCGTAGTGGGTCAGGTACATCGCCTGCGGGCCATAGCCCAGCATGCGCTGGATCGAGGCCTTCATTGCCTCCGGGTCGAACTGCACCGGCGAGGAAGTCGGGAAGATGAAAGCACCCTGCGCGCTGTCCAGCTCGCGGTAGGAGATGCCGAACGTATCGCCAGTGAACCAGCTGCGGCTGCGCGCATCCCACACGCAATAATGGTGCAGTGCGTGGCCCGGCGTGTGCAGCAGCACCAGCTCGCGGCCAGCGAGATCGATGCGGTGGCCGTCTTCGGCAACCACCACGCGGTGTTCGGGAATCGGCTCGATGCGGCCGTAGCTGCGCGCGATCTCTTCGGCGCCGTACACCGCCGTCGCACCCGCAATCAGCCGGGTCGGGTCGATCATGTGCGGCGCACCGCGCGGATGCAGCACCGCCTTCGCATTCGGCAACTGCTGCATCAGCAGGCCTGCACCACCGGCGTGGTCCAGGTGCACGTGCGTGAGCAGCAGCCAGTCCACCGCGTCCACGCCCAGGCCAGCGTCCGCCAGCGCCTGCAGCATCGCCGGCACAGACAGGCCGGTGCCGCAGTCGACGAAGGCCGCGCGGCCGTTTTCAACGATCAGGTAGGCCGCGTCGAAGTCCGGGCGCTGGAAACCGGTATCGATGGTGTGGATGCTGGGGTCGGCGGTCATCGGCACGCACCTGGCAGTCTCGGAAACAGACGCCCATGGTAGGCGCGCATGCGGCCCGGGTTCGATGCGGCTTTGGTCGGAGGGCGCTCTTCTGTAGAGCCGAGCCCACGCTCGGCTGCCATTCTGTCAGGCATCAGCCGAGCATAGGCTCGGCTCTACCGGTCCAGCCATCGCGGCCGCAGCAGCAACGCCAGCACCAGCACCGCCAGGAACGCGCCATAGGCATACAGCACCGCCAGCACCTGCGGCCAGATCGGGCCGGCGCCGGGCTGCACCACGCCAATGCGGTAGCCCCACAGCATCGACACGATGCTCAGCGCGAACGCCACGACCAGGGTGGTGCCATCGAACAGGCGCCGCCGCGCGCTGCGCGGCTGGCGCGGAAACAGCCAGTACAGGCTGCCCAGCAGCAGGAACCAGGGCAGGAACAGCAGCAGCGACAACCAGGCCATCGCAGACTCCATGTCATCGCGCCAGAGGCGCGCGGACATCATGCCATGGGTGCTGTGCCACGGTCGTGCCGGCGGGGGGCTTCCCTGTAGAGCCGAGCCTATGCTCGGCTGCTTTGCTACACAGCCGAGCATGGGCTCGGCTCTACAGAAGCGGAGCCGAGTCGAGCATGGCTCGACTCTACAAAGGGCAGGGGCAGGCCCGGCGATCAGGCCGCTTCGCGCAGCGCGGCCAGGGCGGCCAGTACCGCGTCCACCTCGGCGTCCAGCTTGAACAGCTCGCTCTGCAGCTGGTCGCCCTGCTCGGCCTGCTTGATCACCGCGATCAGCTGGCCCGCATCACGTGGCGAATCGAAGCCTTCGCTCTGGATCAGCAGCGTGCCGTCACCAGCGGTCAGCTTGAAGTAGAACCGGCCATCCTTTTCCCGGTACTGCTTGAACTGCGGCGGCGCCACGCGGGCCACGCCGGCATCTTCGCTGGCGATGTCACCGGCACTGGACAGGTCACGCAGGCCCACCGCATAGCGCAGCTCGTCCAGCAGCGGTGCCGCCAACTGCTCGCGCAGCTGCTGGCCACGGCGCTTGAGCAGCGCTTCGATCTTCTCCGGCTCGGCCATCAGCGCGTTGTAGCGCTCGCGCAGCGGCGACAGCTCGCTGTCGATGCGCTCGAACAGCTGCTGCTTGGCGTCGCCCCAGCTGATGCCGGCGGCAAAGGCCCTGGCGAATTCCGCGGTCTGCTCCGGGGTCGCGAAGGCCTGGTACATCTGGAACAGCGCCGAGCCCTCCGTGTCCTTCGGCTCGCCCGGCGCGCGCGAGTCAGTCAGGATCGAGAACACCAGCTTCTTCAGCTCCTCGCGCGGCACGAACAGCGGGATGGTGTTGTGGTAGCTCTTGCTCATCTTGCGGCCATCCAGGCCCGCCAGCGTCGCCACCTGCTCGTCGATCACCACGTCCGGCAGCGGGAAATACTCCTTGCCGTACACGTGGTTGAAGCGCTGGGCGAAATCGCGCGCCATCTCGATGTGCTGGATCTGGTCACGGCCCACCGGTACCTGGTTGGCCTTGAAGATCAGGATGTCGGCCGCCATCAGCACCGGGTACATGAACAGGCCGGCGCTGACGCCTGCGTCCTCGTCCACGCCTTCCTCGCGGTTCTTGTCCACCGCCGCCTTGTAGGCGTGCGCGCGGTTGAGGATGCCCTTGCTGGCGATGGCGGTCAGGAACCACATCAGCTCGGTGGTCTCGCGGATGTCGCTCTGGCGGTAGAACCACACGTGTTCCGGGTCCAGGCCACAGGCCAGCCAGCTGGCCGCGATCTCCAGGGTCGCGCGCTGGGTGCGCTGCGGGTCCTGCGACTTGATCAGGCTGTGCAGGTCGGCCAGGAAGAAGAAGCTCTCGATCCCCGGCGCGCGGCTGGCCGCGATGGCCGGACGGATGGCGCCAACGTAGTTGCCCAGGTGGGGCGTGCCGGAGGGGGTGATGCCGGTAAGGACTCGGGTCGTCATGACTGCGTGGGGTAACCTTCGATGAACGGGGCCAGTTTACCTTGCACGCCACCAACCCCGTCAGGGCCCGCGGCGCGTTCATTCACCCAACCCCGCTGGAGACGCCCGATGAAGCGCCTGCTGCCCCTGCTGCTGATCCTGCCCCTGGCCGGCTTCCGCCCGGCGCCCATGCCGCCACCGGTGTACGACGGCGGCCCCGTACGCATGGCCCTGGTCGACCGCGACCGCGGTACCGAACTGCGCAGCTACTCCGCCGAGGGCCAGCGCTGGGTGGCCGGCGAGCGCGGCCACCGCTACGCCGTGCGCCTGTACAACGACAGCCCGCGCCGGGTGCTGGTGGTGCTGTCGGTGGATGGCGTCAACGCCATCTCCGGCGAGGATGCCGATCCCTCGCAGACCGGCTACGTGCTCAACCCCGGCCAGCGCGCCGACATCACCGGCTGGCGCAAGAGCCAGGACGAAGTGGCGCAGTTCGTGTTCAGCAGCCCCAGCGGCAGCTATGCCAGCCGCACCGGCCGCCCGGACAACATCGTGGTCGGGGTGGCGGTGTTCGAGGAGGCGCGTCGCTGGTACCCGCAGCCGATCCTGCGACGTGGCGTGCCGCTGCCGGCACCGACCGCGCAAGCCGAGGCTGCCGCCGACGCCAGTGCCAGCCGCATCGAGGGCTATGCCAGCAAGTCACAGGCGCCAGCGCTGGGCACCGGCCACGGCGCACGTGAACACTCTTCGGTGCGCGATACCGACTTCGAACGGGCCAGCCGCAGCCCGGCGCAGGTTCTGCAGCTGCGCTACGACAGCGCCCGCAACCTGCGTGCGCGCGGCATCCTGGTCGATGCGCCCTCGCGCCTGCCGCGCGAACCGCAGGCCTTCCCCAACCGCTACGTGCCGGACCCGCCGGCCCGCTGATCGTCCCGCGCAGACAACACGACGCCCGCTACCTCACGGTGCGGGCGTCGTGTTGTGGGGGAAACCGAAACGCTTACTTGTAGTCCGGGTAGTCCTTGCTCACCGCGTCCTGGAACTCACGCACTTCCTTCTCCGCGCGGTCCTTGGCCCAGCCATAACGTTCCTGCAGGCGGCCGGCCAGGTATTCGGCATTGCCTTCGGCCACATCGAAATCGTCGTTGGTCAGATCGCCCCACTTGGCCTGGGCCTTGCCCTTCAGCTGCGACCACTTGCCGGAAATGATGTCTTTGTTCATTGCTGGGAGTCCTTGGTTGCAACGGCGTTCTTACCGTGGCTCCAGCTTCGCGCAGTCGCTGTTGAGTACCGGTCAACCGGCAATGAAATGCACGCTCACCTGCTTGAATGGTTCACTACCCCTGCACGCCAACGGTGTGGAAGACGCGCATAAAAAAGGCCGGGGATATCCCCGGCCTTTTGGCTTTCCGTTCCACTTCAGGCTCAACGGCCCTTGGCGGCATCCTCAACCTTTTCACCGGCCTTCTGCACGTCCTTGCCGGCACCGGCCACGGTGTTGCAACCGGCCAGCAGGGCCACCGAGAACATCGACAACAGCATCAGGGCAACTACGCGCTTCATGGGCTTCTCCTTGGGTTCGCCGCTATACCGCTTCATTCGCGGATGGGATTCTTTCGCTCGGCGGGAGGGCACCAATGCCCACTGCCGCCGCGTGAAGTGCAATCTGGCGGCAGGGGCGTGGAGCGGGCGTGAACGGTTCGGCGATCCGTTCAGCGGGGGCGGTCAGTCGCGCATCAGGGTGGACTTGCCGAACAGGCTCTCGACCAGGTCCACGGCCAGTTCGGCGGTGGCATTCTGCTTGTCCAGCAAGGGGTTGAGCTCGACGATGTCCAGCGAACCCATGCGCCCGGTGTCGGCGATCATTTCCATCACCAGCTGCGCCTCCCGATAGTTCACCCCACCCGGCACCGTGGTGCCGACGCCCGGCGCGATGCTGGGGTCGAGGAAGTCGACATCGAAGCTGACATGCAGGTGGGTGTTCTCATCGATGCCGGCCAGCGCCGCTTCCACGGCACGCTTCATGCCGTTCTCGTCGATGTAGCGCATGTCATAGACATCCACCTTGTGGGTCTTGATCAGGCGCTTCTCTTCCGGGTCCACCGAACGGATGCCGATCTGGTGCATCTGCGCCGGGGTGATCGCCGGTGCGCTGCCGCCCAGACGGGTCAGCGCGTCCGGGCCGAGGCCGCACAGGCAGGCCACCGGCATGCCGTGGATGTTGCCCGACGGCGTGACATCGCTGGTGTTGAAGTCCGAATGCGCGTCCAGCCACAGCACGCGCAGATTCTTCCCCTGCTCGCGGCACCAGCGCGCGACGGCGGTGATCGAACCGATGCCCAGGCAATGGTCGCCACCGAGCATGATCGGCATGCGCCCGGCCTGCAGCTCGGCGTAGCTGGCTTCCATCAGTGCGCGGTTCCAGGCCACCACCTCATCCAGGTGGCGGTAGCCCTCCACCGGCGCGGTCCACGGGTTGCGCGGGCCATCCAGGTTGCCCACGTCGCGCACGTCCACGCCGCGGGCCTCCAGCGCCTCCGGCAGGCCCGCCACGCGCAGCGCTTCCGGCCCCAGCCGCGCACCGCGATGGCCCGCACCGACATCGGTGGGAACGCCAATCAGGGATACGGAGATGGGATGGGCCATGGGTGCCTCCTGCGGTGCGGAAAAAGAAGCACAGTCTAGCCAGAGCTGTGTGACACCACTCGCGGCGGTGCAGCAGGCCGAGGGTAAGATCGCCAGGAACGGGTGGCCCTTACCGGTCAGGCTTTCCAGCGCTGGATCGTCAGACATTCAATCTTCCGCGACCCGCTTCACATCCCGGTCGGTTTCGCCTCTTACGCAAGGCTGTTGTTGTGTCCAGGCTGCGTCGGCACCCTGAAGGTGCCGCATCACTTCTTCAATCATGGAGCACCACGCGCATGAAACATGCACTCAATGGACTTGCGGTACTGGCAATTGCCCTGGGCGGACTGTTTCCCGCCGCTGCCAGTGCACCCTCGCAACGCATCACGCATACGGTGACCACCGACGCGTATCCCATGCAGACGGCAGGCGCACGCCAGGTACTCGACTGGGTGGCGCAGCGGGTAAAGCCGTCGTTCGCTCCCCAGGGCTACGGCAACGTACAGGTGGAACGACAGGCAGTCTCCGTAGGCCGCGCGTCTGCACGCTCGGATGAATCGATACCTGGAAAACTGCCAGACCAGGGCATTCCCGGTGAGATCTACCGGGTGGAAAACCTGCTTCCCGACGGTTCCATCCAGACGTGGGAATTCACCTGGGTGGAACCCTCTTCCGGCCATGGCGGCGGCTGGGATGTCACCGGGTACTCCTACAAGAAGGGAAATGACCCGGTGAACCAGCAGTAGCGGGACCGGGGCAACGCGCACCGCGCTGCCCACTTAGACACGCCGCCGCCGCGCCTCAACCGCCGCGGCGGCGAACCGGCGTCAGGCTCTGCACCTGACCGTTGTTGCGCATCATGCACAGGAAGCGGCCATCGGGATAATCGATGATCAGTTCCTGGTAATCGCTGCCCACCGGCATCTGGGTCACCAGCGTGCCCTGCGCGCCCTTGCGCATGTTGCAGGCGCCCAACGCGGTATCGCCTGCCGGCGCCGGGGTGGTCACCGAGGACACATTGCGGAACACCGCGCGGCAGCCGCCATTGACCCACACCGAGTGCCGCGACAGGCCCCAGTTCTTGCCCTCCTCGCAGCGGGTACGGCTGAGCTGGCGCACGATTTCCACGTTGCCACGGGTGTTCAGATCGCACGAGACCAGCTGCTGGTCGGTGGATTCGCAGGTGACTTCGCGCGGTATTGCGGCATCTCCGGCGGCAGCGTCGCGAGGGCGTGCGCTGTTTGCGGCGGGCGCAGGCGTGCCGCTGGCGCTGACTTGGCAGATGCCATTGGCGCCGCCACGGCCGGTGTAGCTGACCTGCGGCGCGCCGTCATCGTTGCGGCTGATCGACAGGGTGATGCCGCTGTTGGCATCACGTGCTTCGAAATAGCGGTCGTTGAAGCGCTTCAGCGCCGTCTCGCGGCCCTGCACGTAGACCGGCCCGCCATCGTCCGCGTGAACATCGATGCCGCCCGGGCAGCTGGCGTTGAAGAACGGCACGGCGGCCATGGCCGGGGCTGCGAAGGTTGTGACCAACAGTGCGACGGTGAGCGGCAGGGCGTGGCGACGCATGGGTGGGTCCCGAAGGGCATGTGTCCCCAGTATGTGTCGGAGGTCTGCAAATGGTCTGTGAGGAGAATCAAAAAGCCGGCAGCGCATTCGGGCGTTTGTGTTTGCTATGGTAGCTGTGGAGCCTTGCCCGGGCTGTTAAGTCACCTTTACTTCGTGGGCCAGCTCAGGGCATGCGGCAGCGATGGTTCGGGCAGATTTCTCGCTGATGGCGCCACTGCGCAATCTGTCGCTTCTGGCATTGCGATGCCCGAAACGGGCCAAACGCGATAATTCATTTTTCCTTTCAGATCTCCCGATGCCATCGAAACAAACGACTGGCAGGCGGGGATTTCACGTGCGCATGATGAATCGCCACCTGCAAAGGTGGTCGGGACTTCCAAGCCCGTGTTGTCAACGATGTATACGCTTGCCAGCCGGCGTCGTCCTTTCAGGGGCGGCGCCGGCTGGCAATCCGTTAGCCGATCGACGGCGGGCGGTGCGTGGGGGCCTCGTGCCCGCCGATTCGTTGACCCGGTCTTGGAAGCCACGCATCGCCCGCCACCCTACCGTGGCGGCACCTCTGTTCCTGACGAGGATGCCCGCATGTCCAGAACCCCTCACCCGTACCTGACCGCCACCCTCGGCGAGGCGGCTCTGCGCCTGCCACCTGAACTGGCCCAGCCGTTGGAAGCCGCTTTCGCCGCCGCGAACGAAGCGCCCGCGCCGATCAACCTGCCCGGCTGCCTGCAGCGCATCCAGGCCGGTGACGCCGCCGATGGACAGCCGTGGCCGGGGCCCGCCAGCACACCCGGCCAGGCCGTGGCCGCCGCGCGCCGGGATCGCGCCGCAGTGGGCCTGGTGTCACTGCTGGAGCTGTACCACGCCGCCGAGCGCGTGCGCGTGGACGGGGAAGAGAAAGACGACATCGGCGACGGCACGCGCGAGGGGCTGATGCTGGCCTGCCGGGGGCTGGCGGAGTATGTGGCGTTGCAGGTGCGTAGCTGAGGCTGCTGCGGTCGCAGTGTGTGTGCGGCATTGATCGAAGGATCTGCCCGCGCCATACAGTGAGTTGACTCACCGGGTTGGGACGAAAGAACCAGCGAATGGCGGTTTCTTCATTTTCGTTCCATCGCCTTTGCGACCGGCGCCGCGCCGACGCATCATGATCGGCGCATGTGCTTATGCTGCGCTGGCGTGCAATCGCACACCCAGGGCCCGGGTCACCTTCAGGATGGTCGCGAAATCAGGGCTGCGCTCGCCGGAGAGTGCGCGATACAGACTCTCGCGCGACAGGCCCGCCGCACGCGCAACCTTGCTCATGCCCTGAGCGCGAGCGATATCGCCAAGCGCCTTGGCGATGAAGGCAGAATCGCCCTCGCTTTCTTCGATGCAGGCGTCGAGATAAGCCGCCATCTCCTCCGGTGTCCGAAGATGCTCGGCCACATCAAATGATTTGAGTTCGACTTTTCTCTTGATGGCCATGATGGGACAGCTCCGGTACTTCGGTATTGAGTCGTTTCGCCTACAGCCAGTTCGATGCTCACAGGGAACGCGCAATCTCCTTGGCCGTCTCTATATCGCGCCGCTGCGAACCCTTGTCGCCTCCAACCAGAAGAATCACCCACTGCCTGCCGCGCTGGGTGTAGTACACGCGTTAACCCGGTCCTGCATCGATACGCAATTCTGAAACGCCATCCGCCAGATAGCGGTGATCACCGGGATGGCCTTCAGCGAGCCGACCGATAAGGGCCAGGATGCGAGCGCGTGCGGTTACGTCCTTGAGAGCGTCAATCCATGTCGCGAACTGACGGGTACGCTGGATCTTCATGGAGGACTGTAGCCTACTGGCTACGGTCTTTCAACTATCGGATTGCGCGCATGGAGGTGTGCTCGGCCTTCCGTCTGATGTTCCTCCCTCGCAGCTGACGCCGCGTTTTTCAAACAGGAAAGTGGAACCGGGTGCGTTTTCAGTAGCTCATTTTTCACGGAAACCCGATCCGTACTCACAAAACGCTGTGCTAGATTCAAGAGCGTGACGTTGGCGCGAGAGACGCTTTCATGGATGCATGGGTCGAGAAACTCGCTTCTTCATCAAAACGTGGAATTCGGCGCCACCTCTGGATAGCAGTGCGTCGTCGCCTCGCGATCGCTGTTCCGGCGCTTGTGCTGGCAGCATGTTCAATCGCCGCGCCGCCACGCCCATCCGATCATCTGAATCAGAAACAGCCCGTCGAATCAGGGAGTGAAACTGGTATGGAGCGGTTCAAGAACGATATCGAGCGTTTGACCAAGGTGCGTTTTGATGATGTCGACGCATTGAATGAACAGCTCCACACACACTTGGGAGAACCGACTCGACAAGGCTTGAGGGACGAGCGGACCGCAGAACGCGGCATGCTGGGCGGACTTGAGATCAAGAACATCACGCTGAGAAGTCCTGCCGACGATCCTACGCACGCGACCTTGGTCTTTGAGGTTGCCCCACCGAGCATCGCGCTCGGGGAAATCATCTGGGAGGAATCCGCCATGTATCCACCCCATCCGGATGCGCCTGATTCCCGCCCTTACTGGTCTGCTCAGGTGAACAGTGCCAAGGTAGTACTCGGGCTCTCCCTTGACCACAAAACGCTGACCTACGTATCAATCAGTCAGCGCTGATCCCTGTCATTGCGAAGGAGCCGCACCATGGAGCGTGCTGAAGAACTTGCACTGTCACTGCCGCAGGAGAGTGGCCGACCAGGGGCCACACGTCGTCCTGCTTCGCCTTTGGTTGATCCTTCGCTGGTACCGCTTCTGACCAAATCCCCAACACTTCGAGCGGGTCTTGCACAAGCTGATCACGACAACCTGAGTGTCGAATGGGGGCCAGCCGGTGGCGGCACCTATCTTGTTCCCGGTGTGAAGATCGTCATTGACGAGAACGCCATCGGGCAAGGCTCCAGAATCGCACGTTCTCTTTCTCATGAAGTTGGGCATCACCTCTTCACCGAGCAACCAGATCGAGCGTCTAAGCAGTCCTTTGTGAACACCTCGCTGCGAGGAGAAGCAGCTGCCACGCTCAGCAATGTCCAGGTCCAGCGTGAAATCACCGCAGCCGGAGGACCGAACATTGGCGTGTCGGGCACAGGCGATCGCCCCCAGCAGTATGGAGCCATTGCGGCGAAACTCGAGGCAGGGCAGATCAACCGTAACCAAGCACTAAGTCAGATCGCTGACGTGTTCAAGACGGAGGCTCCGTCGGTTGGCCCTCATGCGACGTACGAGCTTTATTATGGCGCGCACTATGACCAGCACATAGCGCCCATGCAACGTCGACGCAGGCCCGAGCCAGCATTTGACGCCGAGCGCACTGCGGTCGAGGAAAGAGTCACCGCCGCCAATGTCAACTCACCCTCAATGCAGCGAACAGCTTTCTCAGTCGCTGAACTCGACGATGCCGATCGTTCGCTCTACATGCAGATAAGAGCGGGTGTGGAACGCCTGGATGCCGAGAGCGGGAAGCAGTGGGATGAGTCGAGCCAACGCATGTCCGCGAGTTTGCTGGTGCTCGCGAAGGAGCAAGGGCTTTCAAGAGTTGACCACGTCGTAGTGAACAACCCGACAGAGTCCCTTGCACGTGGCGAGAGAGTATTCATCGTCGAGGGAGCGATGGACGATCCTGCCCAACGCCGTGGAACCATGAATACGATGGACGCGCTTCGCGCGCCTGAAGCGGAGTCACTTCATCGCGCTGATTCATTGGCAGCAAATCTTGAACAGCAGCCAGCGCAGCAGGTCCATGCGCAGGACGGACCATCATTCTCAAGGTAAGACTGCCGAGGCACCGGGTGTACCGCCTTTCGAACCACTGGGCGAGTACCTGGAGCAGCGCAAAGAGGCGCTGACTCACGGGGATGGTGCCGCTTATCCGAATCGAACGGATGACCTACTGTTTACAAGTCGGCACGCGGATAGCTTGCCATGATTTGAAATCGGATGGTCCGGGGCCGCTTACACCGAGGAAAAACCGCGACTTAATGAGGCTTCAGGGGCACAAACGGCGCGTCTGAACACGGCACCTTGTGGTGCGAAACCGTGTCCGAGCCGTGGCCCCGTTACCCGGAGCCAACATGAAGTCGAAGATCACCCAGTCCCTCGTCGAGAGGGTACCCCGGCCCGAGCCGGGCAAGTCGGTCCTGTACGCCGACACCGAGATGAGGGGGTTCTACCTCATCGTTACCCCCACCAAGCGCAGCTTCTACGTCCAGTCCCTCGTCAACGGGCGTCAGGTCAGGACCAAGCTGGGCGACCACCCCGCGATGGACGCCAAGCAGGCCCGGGACGCCGCACGGCAGACCTTGGTCGGCATGCGGGGCGGCACCAACCCGAACGAGGAGCGCCGCAGAGCCCGAGCGCGCGGGATCACCCTGCGGGAGGGGCTGGACCTGCACCTGAACTCCCGGCGGCTGGCCGACAAGACCCGCAGCGGCTACGAGTACCACGTCACCTACTACCTCAAGGACTGGCTGGACAGGCCGCTGGCCGAGATCGGCGCAGACCGTCAGGGCGTGCGCGAGCGCCACCGCCGGATCACCGAGAGGAGCGGCGCCACCTCGGGCGACAACACCATGCGGGTCCTGCGCTCGGTCTACAACCGCGCCCTGCGCCAGTTCCCCGACCTGCCGCCGAACCCGGTGGGCAACGTGGATATGAACGGCATGCGACGGCGCGAGGTCGACGCCAGCCCGGACAAGCTAAAGGCATGGGGAAAGGCGGTGCTGTCGCTGGGCAACCCGGCACGCCGCGACCTCCAATTGTTCATGCTGCTGTCGGGGATGCGCCGGACGGCCTCGTGTGAGGCGAGGCGCGCGGACCTCGGCGACGGGCACCTGCACGTCCCGAACCCGAAGGGCGGCTCGTCCAAGAAGTTCGACCTGCCCCTGTCGACGGCGCTCGCCGACCTGCTCGCCCACCGCGAGGCCGAGGCCGACAGCGTGAGGCGCAAGACACCCTACCTGTTCCCCGCCGACTCGGCGTCGGGCCGGGTGGCGGAGGTCCAGCAGCACGAGCTGGGCGACCTCACCGGCCATGCCGATGCCGGGGGCGCTCTTCCAGCGCGCGGCGATCTGCTGCTTGCGGGTCGCGATGTCCTTGTTCAGCCGCTCGATCGCGGCGAGGGTGCGCCTGTGCAGCAGGTCCAGGGTCGAGGCGAGCTCGCCGATCTGCTGAGTGCTGAGGAGAGGGGTGTCGCTGAGTTCGATCTTCATTGCTCGTGTGCTCCGGTGGGTTGTGGTCCTCCGGTCGCCTGTCACGAGCGCATCCCCGGCCTCGGGGTGGTCTGCGCGCCAATGCGCTGACCGGATGCGTTCAATGTGTCGGGGTGCGCTGGCCGCGAACGCCATCGTTTCCCGGACGTGTTTCCCTCGAAGGTGCCGCCGTCACTGGGGCTTGCGATTCAGTGGCTTAGGCTCGCCCCGCCTTTCGATGGGTAGTCAGTTGTTGGACGCCCTTGAAAAGCACCCAAGCCGCCCCGACTGCGTCACTTCAACAAACACCCACAGGGGGCGCATGCAATGACGACGATTCACGATGCAATCAAGCAACTCGAACAAGCACAACCGAAATCCGAAGAAGAAGCCAAGCGGTTCTTGAGTAATCTGCCCGCGGAAGTGCAGGAGCAACTCATCGCGGGGATCTACATCGGCCGAGACCATATTCATCTCAATGAGTTCAATGAGGGCGCGGAGATCAGCCGTAAGGCCACCGACCACATTGCGAAGAACGAGTACGCTCGTATCCTGCATGAGAAGTCGTCCAGCTTGCCGCTTTATCTTGGCAGCTTGAAGAAGTGCGCGGCCGCCGCTGATTTCGATTTGGCGAGTCTCTGATGCGCCAAGGGCACCGACAAAACTTGTAGGTGCCCTTTAGTTCCCCCGGTTGACGCTGCCATGCTCGCGCCGGCCCTCGTACTCCTGCGACATTCGCTCCCAAGTCTCGGCGTCTAGGCGCGGCACCGGGCCGATGCAGGTCATCTCGCTGCGACGGGCCAGGGCGTCGCGCCCGCCCATCGCCTGGACCGCGTCTGGCGCCGTGCCTTGGATCGCGCTCAGCATGGCGTCGATCTGCGTGGCCTTGTGCAGCGCCTCGGCCACAGTCAGGTTCTCACTCATCGTCCTGCTCCTTACTCGCGTTGTACTTGGAGAGCAGCGCCACCAACTGAGCACGCTCGTCGGCGGGCATTGCCAGCAGGGCGTTGGCCGAAAGGCCCGTGTCCTCGACCTTCACGCTCAGCCGGTCGGCCATCTGCTCGCCGTATCGGAACTTGAGCAGCACTTCTAGGAGCCTGTCGCTGTGCTTCCTGACGGTGAGCGGTCGCTCCTCGCGGCGGCCTCCTCGGGCTTGACCATCGCCTCATCGGGGAGGGCGTGCAGTTCGGCCAGCTCTTCGGGGGTGAGCTTCTCGGGTTCGGGGGTAGTCACAGGCGTGCTCCATCTCCAAGTTCCCACGGAGGCGGAATGCCGCCGGGGGACTGGGCCTGCTGTGCGTCGCAGGGATGGGCTGCTCAGTTCGTCATGCTGGGCTGGCCTCGGCTGTTCTTGCCACCGAAAGCACTTCTGATCGCCATAGCCATTGCCGACGATCCTCGGGCTAGTCTGGTCAGCAGCCCGATTAACCACACTGTACCCAGATGGCTCGCGCGTCGACACCAACGTTGTATCCGGGGTCCCCGGTGAGCCTGGGGCTTCCTGCTCGGTCCGGGCTGCTCGGTATCAGGCCACGCGGCCCCGGACGCGACACGGGCTGCTTGGCGAGCCTGTGCAGTCTTAATCGCTGCGACGCAGCAAGAGCAGACTTTTGACTTCGGACCTCCCGCCCCTGAATATCCATTCAGGAATGCCAACACAGGGGGAAATGGACAATGCCAGCAGACCAGACCACCAAGACGGTCTACTACCTGCGCGCCAGACGCGACGACCAGCCTTTTGACCTTCAGTCGATCGCGAAAAAGGCGCGCAAGAAGAAGAGCACCTGCGATGCAACCGAGATCGAGCTCGGAGGCGGCGACGTGGTGCGGATTCAGCACTTCAGCAATTCTAACGGGCGTACGCTGATGCACCTCACGCGATATGTTCCTGGCGTGCAGGCATCAACGCTCCAACCCAAAGCGACCACCGCCGAAGACGACGAAGGCGCCCAACCGCCTCCGAAAGGCAAGGAATTCAAGGACGGGGACTGCTTCTTGTTCCTGAAGGATCACCACGTCCTGTACTGCGGACACGGCATCAGCAAGAGCAAAGCGTCTCTGTATTTGTCCCAGCTTTTCAGGGAAGCAGAACTTCACGACGAGTCCAGCGGCTTCGATCTTGTTCCTGCCAGCAACTTGGACAAGCTGCAACTGATCCAGGATCACGGCGTCAAGTCCATCCAATTGGCCGTGGGCGCCTTCGATCTGAGCTTGCCAAAGGCGCGCCGTACAAGCTGGATCGCGAAGTCTCTCGGCACCCTCGGCGATGAGCTCGGCGCGCTAGTAGGCAAGGACCAGTCGCTGACCAAACAGAAGGCGCTGGAGGACCTCATCGTGAATGTTGAGGTCAAGCTGGACGGCAACACCCGTGCGATCCAGAGCTCTCAGGACTTTATCGAGGATCTCGCGGAGACGGTACTTGATGACGACACCGAGACGCCTGTAAGCGAGTTCACGATCGTCACCCAGAAAAATGAGCGCATCACTTCCGGAGAAATCCGCCTTCAGACAGGCGTGAAGGTGGAAACGAAAGACAATTCCGTCAGTCACACCAGCGTATGGGGTGCGATGGGAACCTACTTTGACCAGATAACGCAGGGGAACCTGCTGGAGCAATGACGTGCGTCGCCTCGAAGTTGACTGGAGCCGAATCGGGCTGTTTGCCGCGATCACCGCCGTTTCGGCGGTGATCGGCTGGTATGGACAGCCGTTCGTCCACGGCAACGACGAAGCCCGCGGCGTCATCGTCAACGTATTCTCGATCCTGGCCGGCTTTCTCATCACAGTGATGACTCTTTTGGGCGAGCCCGGCCTGTATCGAGGACGCACGTGGCGTTCGGACGCTGTCAGGCGGAGCAACGTCTACCAGCGGCTCGTACGCCACAAGTGGCTTTTCATCTCCTACTTGATTGTGCTTGCGTTGGTCTTTCTGACGACCATCGTGGCCAAACGCGAGCCGGACGGACGACTGGTCACCTGCCTGGAAGCGCTTTATCTCGGCTTCGCGGCCTTCGCGTTCATGTACTCACTAATGCTTCCGAGCCGATTGCTCAATCTACAGCTAGCGCGCTTCGATGAGCTTGTGGAGTCGAGGCGTAACGGCCAGAAGTCCGAGTGATGATTCGGGAGGCGCAAGGCGCCTCCCGTTCGGTGGAAGTGCTACAGGCACGCCTCAACCCATGCGTCGGCTACGTTGTCTCGACCCTCAAGGATCACGCTCTTGCCGCCGGACACGAAGCGCCGGAAGCCTGTGTACCCGCCGAACTCGTTCTTGGCGTTGACCCGACCGCAGGCGACCACGCCGAACTCCTCTGTGTAGTTGGCGCGCACGTCCCGAAACTGCGCGGCGTCCGGGTCCTTCAGCTCGCCCCTCACCGCGCGCTCTGCCGCCACGATCGTCTCGCCGCCGAACCATTTCTCCTGCTGCGCCTTCTTCTCCGCGGCCGTCATGGGTCGTTCCGGCTCGGCCTTCGTTGCCTCTGGCTGCTGGGCCTGCTTCTGCGGCGCCTCGACCACTGCTGCGGGCGCGGCGACGACAGCGGGCTCGCTGCGCGGCACCAGCTTCGATCCGACCCAAGCTAGGACCACCAGGACGACCAGAAGAACCCCTATTCGCTTCATGCACTCCCCCTAAGCAACTCTAGTAAATAGTCTATTTTGGACTAATCCAATACGGACTCTAGCGTGCGGTGACCCAATCGACCCACAACCCCGACTACCAGCTACTGCTGACCGTGCTGAAGGCGGCCCGCAAGCGGGCGGGCGTGTCGCAGATCGACTTGGCCGAGCGGCTGGGGAACACGCAAACCTTCGTGTCCAAGTGCGAGCGTGGGGAGCGGCGCATCGACGCCGTTGAACTGGTCGAGTTCGCCGAGGCACTCGGCGTGCCGCCGCTCGGCCTGCTGGGCGAGTACCTGGAGCAACGCGCGGCCAAGCTGGAACCGAAGTCCAGAAAGAGCAGCGCGAAGGGGCGCTGACTACGGGGATGGCAGGTCCGACTTACTTGAAGCACCATCTGGATAAAAGTCACCTCGGACCGACAAAATGCAAAAGCTTTCCAGCTTTGGTGACATTCGCCAGACAGGTTTTTGCGTCCACTGTGGGGGTTCAACGGAATCGCTGGATCACGCGCCTTCAAAAGTGTTCTTAGACATTCCGTACCCTCCTACTCGCCCCACGCTGCCCAGTTGCACCGAATGCAACAACCAGCTGTCCTCCGATGAAGAGTACTTGGCTTGCTTCGTTGAATGTGTCATTTGCGGAACGACTGAACCTGCATCGCTCGGACGCGAGAAGATCGCAAAAGCCTTACGGCGAAATAGCAAGCTTAGACGGTTGATCGAGACGTCCAAGATCCAGACGGAGCCTGGGGAAGATGCACCGCTAGTGTGGATGCCTGATGAGGCCAGAGTCCGACAGGTCGTTTTGAAGTTGGCGCGGTGCCATGCGGCCTATGAGCTCAACGAACCTCAATTGAGTGCTCCCAGCCACCTCTCGATCTTGCCTCTCCCGACTCTTTCAGAAGCTCAACGCGAACACTTTGAGACCCCGCCAGATAGTTCGGTGTGGCCTGAGGTGGGAAGCAGGGCTATGCAACGCCTATTGATCGCAGACGAAGCGTATTCAATGGGCTGGATCACCGTCCAAGAAGGCCGGTACAGGTACATGGCCATTGGAGCAGAAGCCGTCATGATCCGAGGCGTTCTAAGCGAGTACTTAGGCTATGAGGTGATCTGGGAGAACTGACGGTCCGCCCGAGTTTGGTGCCGCTTGTCCGAATCGAACGGACGACCTACTGATTACAAATCAGTTGCTCTACCGACTGAGCTAAAGCGGCGATGTCGTACTTCTCTTGCTCAAACCGTGTCCGGCTTGCCCCACAGTCTACGCGCTGGCGGGCCTAAAGCCTTACCGCGCTTAGCCTTCCTGCCTGCCGCCACAACAACCGCGTCCGAGTTACAAGACAGTTGCTCTACCAACTAAGCTAAAGCGGCATGGGTGGATCACCGGCGGCAGGGCCGCGGTCCGGGGATTCTAGCGCAACCTTGCGCATTCCAGCGACCGGCTCTGTGCTGCCCCGCTGCGCTGCTGGGCCTGGGCCCGCTGCGTGCCTGCCGCCAGCTGCCCTTCCAGCCACCACTGGCCGGCGTCGCCGCTGGTCACCAGGCGCGGCTGGAACCCGGCAGCCTGCACCGCCGCCATGCGCCGCTCGGCGCCTTCGCGGTTGCGGTACTGGCCCAGCGCCACGGCGTTGGCCTCCTCGCCCTGGCTGATGATGTAGTAGTCGCTCAGACCGGCGGCGACGATGCGCTTCACGGTGGCCTGTGCCTCGTCGCGGTTGGCGGCGGCCGGCAGCAGCACCCGGTAACGGGCGCTGCCGCTGGCAGCGGGCTGTTCGCGCAGGCGCACCTGGCTGAGCAGCGTGCCGGCCTTGCCCTGCGCGCTGGTCGCGGCGGCACGGTCGGCGAACGGGCCCAGCGCGACGCACCGCGGCGGCTCGGCGGCCGCGGGCGGGGTGACGGGCTTCTCCGGTGCCGGAACGGGTACAGGCGGTGTTCCCGGCTTGGCAGCGTCAGCAACCGGCGCAGCGTCAGCCGTCTGCGGCCTGGCGATCTCCGGCTTTGCCGGCGCAACGGGCGCGGGCGTCGCAGCCACCGCGGTCTTCGCCGCCGGTTCGCGCTCCATCAACGGTGCGGTCGGGGCGGTGGCAGTGGCCTCGGCTGCGGCATTGGCATCCACGCCACCGGGCACCCAGCGCAGCTCGGCCACGCCAGCGGGTTGCGGTGGCGGCGCAGGCTTCTGTGGCGCATCGCGCAGCAGCCACCAGCAGGCGACACCGAGATTGAGAATGGCCAGTACGACGATCAGGGCACGGGTCAGCATGCGCGGATACTAGCGCGCGGGCTGGTGCACCGCCCAGCGGGCGATGCCATCCAGCACCAGCGAGGGGTGGTAATCGGCAGCGGGCAGCAACGGCATCAGCGCCGGTGCGCCGCCACCGTGCACCAGCAGCGACGGTGCCACGCCCAGCAGCGTGTGCGCGTGCTGTGCGCTGCGTTCAATCAGCGCCACCGCAGCGCCATCGCAGCCGGAGGCCAGCGCGTCGGCGGTGTCGTTGGCGAACTCGCTGTAGCCGCCACCGGTCGCGGGCAGCTGCACGGCACGGGCATGCAGTGCTTCGCGCATGGTGGTGGGCGATGCGGAGATGCGGCCACCGTGGTGCTGGCCGTCGGCATCGAGCAGATCAATCGTCAGTGCGGTGCCCACGCCGACCACCAGCACCGGGCGCTGCGCCTTGGCCGCGGCCAGCAGGGCCAGGAAGCGGTCGACGCCGAACTTTTCCGGTCTGGCATAGGCAATGCGCACGCCGGCGCATTCGGCGCTGGTGCGCACTACATGCACATGCTCGAAGCGGCGCTGCAGCTGGTCCAGCATCGCGCTGGTCAGCGACGGTGCCGCCACGCTGGCCACGAACGCGGTGCGGCCGCTGGGCAGGCTGTGCGGCGGCTGCCCGGCCATGCCTTCGGCGCCATGCGCCCAGGCCTGCACGTCACCGGCACGGTCACCCTGCAACGGCGCGAACTTGAAGCGCGAGTTGCCAAGGTCGAACAACCAATCGCTCATGCCGCCCTCACGCTGACTTCGCCGGCGTGCAGCAGGCGTTCCTGGCCATCGATGCGCACGCGCAATGCGCCGTCATCGGCCAAGCCAAGCGCAGTACCGTGCTGCCACTGCCCGTCCAGTTCCACGCGCACTTCGCGGCCGGCCAGCATGTCGAACGCAGCGTAGCGCGGCAGGAACGGAGCGAGGCCTTCGCGATCGAATTCTTCCAGCGCCGGCAGCAGACGCGCCAGCACGGCAGCAACCACCCCATTGCGGTCCACCGGCTTGCCGGCCAACGTGTCCAGGTCCACCCACGGCTGGGTGATCTGCTCGCCGAACGACGGCGGCATGTGGGTGTTGATGCCGATGCCGATCACCGCGCGCGCCGGGCCGGCGTATTCGCCACCGCCCTCGGCAAGCAGGCCGACCAGCTTGCGCTTGCCATCGACGATCAGGTCGTTCGGCCACTTCAACTGCGCCTGGGTGTAGCCCAGATCGTGCAGCGCTTCGGCCACGGCGATGCCGGCCACCAGGCTCAACCCGGCCAGGCGGCCCAGGCCGCCGGAGTACAGGCGCATCACCGACAGGTAGATATGCGCGGCCAACGGCGAGGCCCAGGTGCGGCCACGACGGCCGCGGCCACCGGTCTGGCGTTCGGCCAGCAGCACGCTGACCCCGCGCTGGGGCGCGCTGCACCGCAGCAATTCAGCGTTGGTGGAGTCCACCGTCCAGGCCACCTGCAGGTCGTGCAGCAGGGCCTGGGCATCGGCGGGCAGGCCGGCGCGGATCGCCACCGGGTCCAGCAGGTCGACCGGGCGGGTCAGGCCATAGCCCTCGCCAGCACGGCCCTCGATGTCCACACCTGCGGCCCTAAGCCCTTGAATACGCTTCCAAACAGCCGCCCGGGTCTGGCCCAGCTCTCGGGCCAGGGCGTCGCCGGACAGGCGACCGGCAGCGAGTTTGGCCAGCAATTGGCGATCGTCCACGGCAGCTTCCACGAAGTCAGGAAGGAATTATGCGGGAAAGCCGCCAGCGACGCCTGCCACGCTGGGTTCCGCCGGGGCTTCCAACGGGGCGCCGGGTTCGGGCTAGAATCGGGAACTCACCCTCCCTTAACGTGGATGTCGTCAATGCGCCGTTATGCCCATTGCCTGATCCTGCTGATGATGCCCTTCGCGGCGTCTGCAACGGCAGCGCTGGACGACAGCCGGGGCGCCTGCGTGTCCTCCAACGGTGATGCCGCCTCGCAGCGCGCGCCGACCGCGACCGCCTCGGCTGCGACCACCAAGCCGGCACCGGTACGCCCTGCGGCCGGCAGTGCCACCAGCACCGGGGGCGGCGGCAGCGACGACGACGTGCTGCAGCGCATCCGTGCGCCGAAGTGGCACAGCTACCTGCCGGGAATGTTCCGCTGATCAAGTCGTTGCTGCAGTGGCTGCGGCCCTCGCCGCGGCCGATCGACGATGCGCTTTGGGAAGACGCCTGCCGCCGTGCGGCCTGGCTGCACGGCCTGGACGACGAACGCCGCGCGCGACTGCACGTGCTGGCCACGCGCTTCCTGCATGAGAAGGCCATTACCCCTGTCGGTGAACTGCAACTGCAGGCTGGCGATGGCGTGCTGTTGGCCGCACTGTGCTGCCTGCCGCTGCTGGAATTCGGCGAAGTGGGGCTGGAAGGCTGGTCGCAGCTGATCGTCTACCCGGATGCGTTCCGCGTGCACCGCAGCCACATGGATGCGGCCGGCGTGTTGCACGAGTGGGATGACGAGCTGATCGGCGAGTCGTGGGACAGTGGTCCGTTGATCCTGTCCTGGGCCGATGTGCAGGCCGACCTGGCCGCGCCGCACGACGGCTACTGCGTGGCGGTGCATGAGATGGTGCACAAGCTCGATGCGCTGGATGGTGCAATGGACGGCACACCGCCGCTGCCGCGGCAATGGCAGCGCGAGTGGGCGGCCACGTTCCAGCGCGCCTACGATGCCTTCTGTGCGCAGGTGGACGCAGGCGAAGAGACGCTGATCGATCCGTATGCGGCCGAGGCGCCGGAGGAGTTCTTCGCGGTGGCCAGCGAGTACCACTTCTCGGCACCGGATCTGCTGCAGCAGGCGTTGCCGGAAGTGGCCGCGCAGCTGCGGCGGTTCTACGGCGAGCCGCCGAAGATCGAAATGCCGTAGTGCCGGCCGCTGGCCGGCACTACCGATCAACGAGGTTTACGGCCCCGGCGGCAAGCGCACTTCGAAGCGGGCGCCACCCAGTTCGGCCGAACGGCCCACGGTCAGTTCGCCGCGGTAGTCCTTGATCAGGTCCTGCACGATCGACAGGCCGATGCCGTGGCCCTGCACGCGCTCGTCGCCACGCACGCCACGCTGCAGCACCTTGCCGATGTCATCCGGGGCGATGCCCGGGCCATCGTCGTCCACCGCCAGCAGCAGGCCGGCACGGCGCGCGTTCGGCGCCGGCAGCGGCTGCGCGGTCAACAGCACGCGGCGGTTGGCCCACTTGAAGGCGTTCTCCAGCAGGTTGCCGAGCAGTTCCTGCAGGTCACCCGGTTCGCCGTGGAAGCGCGCGGCCGGGTCGATATCGAATTCGCACAGCACGCCCTTGGCGGCGTAGACCTTTTCCAGGCCACGCACGATTTCCTCGGCGTTGGACTCGATCGGCAGCGGCGCGGAGAACAGCTTGTGGCCCGACGAGGCCGCGCGTGCCAACTGGTACGAAACCAGGTTGTTCATGCGCTGCAGCTGCACGTCCAGTTCTTCGCGCAGCGCACCGTCTCCGGCGCCGCTGTCCATCTGCGTGCGCAGTACCGCGATTGGCGTTTTCAGGCTGTGCGCCAGATCGGCAAGGGTATTGCGCTGGCGCTCGAGGTTCTCGCGCTCGCTTTCGATGAAGGCGTTGATGCTGTCGGTCAGCGGTTCCAGCTCGCGCGGGTGGCGCTCGCTCATGCGCTCGGTCTCGCCGCGCTGCACCTTGGTCAGCTCGGTGATCACGCGGCGCAGCGGGCGCAGGCTCCACTGCAGGATGACGGTCTGCAGCAGCAGCAGGATCAGGCCGATGCCGCCCAGGTAGAACCAGACGCGGCCACGGAACACGCGCAGCTGCGCACCCAGCGCGCGCGAGTCTTCCATCACATAGATGGTGTAGGGGAATTCAGTGGCGGGGTCGGCGTCGGCGCCCCACACCAGGCCCAGGCCATAGCGGTACACCGAGCCCTGGCTGCCATCGATCTGGATCATCGGCAGCGGGCCTTCGAACACTTCCTGGCGCGGTGCCAGCAGGCCGCCGCCCACGGTGGGCAGCATCGGGCCTTCGGCGGACATCGAATTGCCCTTGCCGTGCGGCATCACCACCTGCAGGTACAGGCCACTGCCGGGTACGTCGAAGCGCGAATCCGGCGGCTGCTCGCGGATGTACAGCGAGCGGTCGCGGGTGAAGTCGATGCCGGCCGCGTAGGAGGTGGCGTAGTTCTTCAGGCGCTCACGCAGGTTCGCCTTCGCCGTATCGGCGAAGGCGGCGTCGAGCGCGTAGCCTGCCAGCGCCAGGAACGCGACCAGGCCCACGGACGCGGCGAGCATCTGGCGCGCCTGCAGTGAGCGCGGCCGCCAGCGTCGGAAGAACCACAGACGGCCGGACATCGTGTTATCGCCAGGGTGAGCCGGCTCAGCCCTCGTTGCGCGGGATCGCGAAACGGTAGCCGCGACCGCGCACGGTCTCGATCGGCTTCAGTTCGCCATCCGGGTCCAGCTTCTTGCGCAGGCGGCCGATGAAGACCTCCAGCACGTTGGAGTCGCGGTCGAAGTCCTGCTGGTAGATGTGTTCGGTGAGGTCGGCCTTGGAGACCAGTTCACCGGCATGCATCATCAGGTACTCCAGCACCTTGTACTCGTAGCTGGTCAGGTCGACATTGCTGCCGGCCACGCTGACCGTCTGGGCAGCAAGGTCCAGAGCGACCGGGCCGCATTCCAGGGTCGGCTTGCTCCAGCCGGCGGCGCGGCGCAGCAGCGCGTTGACGCGGGCCAGCAGCTCTTCGACGTGGAACGGCTTGACCAGGTAATCGTCGGCGCCCTGCTTCAGGCCCTCGACCTTGTCCTGCCAGCTCGAACGCGCGGTCAGGATCAGTACCGGGAACTTCTTGCCTTCGTCACGCAGGGCCTTGATCAGCTCCATGCCCGACATCTTGGGCAGGCCGAGGTCGATGATGCCGACATCGAACGGAACTTCGCGCCCCATGTAGAGGCCTTCCTCGCCGTCCTGCGCAGCATCGACGGCAAAGCCTTCGCGCTTGAGCCGGGCTGCCAGGGTCTCACGCAGCGGGGCTTCGTCTTCGACCAGAAGGATACGCATGAACTCTCCCTAGTGTCCTGGGTGTGGCCCGGAGGCCTGTGGGGTACGGGTTGATAGCGACGACTATCCCTGTTCAGGGGTTATCGCCGCGTAGTGATGACATATCCGACCGCGGCGTGCGCGGCTGTGAACGCGACGGGGCAGGGTCGTCCATGTAGCGGACCCGGCCCCGGTCGTCCATGTACTTCACCCGGTTGATATCACGACCATCGAACGGCACGCGCTCGGCGCCGAGGATGTGGCCGCCGGTGCTGCGCTGCACGCGGCGCACGGCATCGGACAGCGAACGCTCGTCGCCACGGTTGCCGCGCTCTCCCCGATCCATCATTTCCGCCCGTGCCTGCTCGCCGCGCGGCGGCTGTTGCGCCAGCGCCGAAGACAGCGGCGCAGCCGACAGCACCACGCAGGTGGCCAGGGCAATGCGGCAATGGAAGGGAGCGGAAGACATCGATGCGATCCTAGCCGAGCACGGCGATTCGTTCAAAAGTCGTAAATCCGGATGCCGGGTTCGGGACCCGGCGCTTTACAAATCCTTTGCAAATTCTTGGTTTGGGGCAGTGAATCCGGTCTGAACTTTTCCGGTCGCAGCCCTGCGATGTTCAGCTAGGTGAACATTCGGAACGAATCGCCGTCCCTTGTCAAGTCAGGAATGTGACTGCGGTCACGCTGCAGCGCGATCGGCTTCGCGCTCGGTGACCGACAGCGCCTGCTCGACCAGGCTCCAGTCGGCGCCCGGGCGGTGTGCGCCCTCGCTCAGCACCTGGCGGAACGCGCGGCCACCGGGCTGGCCGTGGAACAGGCCGAGCAGATGGCGGGTGATGTGCTTCAGCGCCAGGCCTTCGCCCAGGCGCGCTTCCACGTAGGGACGCAGCGTGCGCAGCAGGTCGCCGCGGGCCTGAAGCGGGGCGCCGGTCTGCAGCGCCTCCAGCTGATGCAGCAGGTAGGGGTCGTGGTAGGCCGCGCGGCCCAGCATCACGCCATCGACGTGCGCGGCCTGCGCCTGCACCGCCTCGATGGTGGCCAGGCCGCCATTGAGCACCACCGGCAGCGCCGGGCGCTCCTGCTTCAGACGGTAGGCCCAGTCGTACTTCAGCGGCGGAACCTCGCGGTTCTCCTTCGGCGACAGGCCCTTCAGCCAGGCATTGCGCGCATGCACCACCACCATCGCCGCACCGGCGGCGACCTGGCGGTCGACGAAGGCGGCGAACACGTCATAGTCGTTGTCCTCGTCCACGCCCAGGCGGCACTTCACCGTCACCGGGATCTCGATCGCGTCGACCATCGCCGCCACGCAGTCGGCCACCAGCGCCGGCTCGCGCATCAGGCAGGCGCCGAAGCGGCCGGCCTGCACGCGGTCGGATGGGCAGCCGCAGTTGAGGTTGACCTCGTCGTAGCCCCACTCGGCAGCGATGCGTGCGGCCTGCGCCAGCAGGGCCGGATCACTGCCACCCAGCTGCAGCGCCAGCGGCTGCTCGCTGCGGTCGAAGCCGAGCAGGCGCTCGCGATCGCCGTGGATGACCGCATTGGCGTGCACCATTTCCGTGTACAGGCGCACACCCGGCGCCAGCACGCGGTGGAACACGCGGCAATGGCGGTCGGTCCAGTCCATCATGGGGGCCACGGACAGGCGCAGGGAATCGGCGTAACGGGCGGTGGCGGACGTCATCGGGGTGTTGATCGGGGAGACTGGCATTGCCAGTGAGATCAATAGTTTACACCGGACGGCTGAACGGCGGCGGGTGGCGCCGGGACTGGCCGCTCGACCGGCCCCGGGGTCGCCGCGTGGCTTACAACCCGCGGTTGCGCACCTGTTCCTGCTGCTGCTCCTGCGCACGCTGGTTGAACTGGCTGTCCAGCGCTTCGCTTTGCCGGCTGCTGGCCTCGACCGAGTGCGATACCGCCTGCTGGCGGTCGACGAAGGTCCGCTGCGCCGCCGGGTCGCCCAGCTCGCCCTGCACCGCAAACAGACCGGTGCCGTCGGGGCGGGCCACGACGTGGTCGATCTGGCGCATCCCGGACACCTTGCTTTCGTACGCCAGCTGGCCGGCCGCCCGCTCAACCTCCTGCGGGTTGGCGAACAGTGGCTTCAGGCCGGCCTGGGCACGCTGCTGCTCCAGCGCCTGCAGCTTGCCCAGCGCCTGGCCGAAGCGCGCGTTGTCGGCGTGCCCGGGGTCGCGCATGCTGGCCGGCTCTGCGGGCTCGGCCCGGGCCGGTGCCGCCGGCGGGGTACCGGCCTTGACCGCGTTGGGGGCATCGACCTGCGCCAGGGTCTTGCGGCCTGCCTTGCCATCGTCGTCCAGGCCGTTGTTGGCCTGGAACTGCTTGGCCTGCAGGGCCTGGACCTCGGTACCGTGCTCGCCGGGTGCCAGCACGCCGTCGGCCATCGCCGATGCGGCCGCGCGCTGCCCGCGCTGGCCCGGCTCAGGTTCACCGAACGCTTGCTGGTAATCCTTGCCCCGGTAAGCCTCGGGGTTTTGGTTGACCTGGTCGTAGCGCGCCAGCCCGACCAGCGCGTTCTTCTCGGTGAGCGCACGATCACGCAGCGAATCCCACAGGGTGGGCGAGCTCTGGAAGTGCGACTGCACGTTGGCGTGCTTGTAGTCCTGCACCGCGCGGACAATCTGCTCGTCACTCAGCTCAGCCAGCTTGAAGTCTTCGCTGTAGGCTTGCTGGAGACCCTTCTGGAACACCGAACGTGTCATGCCGCGGTACTGCACCGAGGTGCTCCACAGCGCGTCCTGCACGGCCGGACCACGGCCGGAAAGATCAATGCCTACATCCTTCAGGCGGCCCATCTGCACGTCGTAGTACTGGTGCTGGATGAAGTCGTGCTGGTCCCTGGCAAACCCTGCCGGATCGGCCGCCGCCACTTCCTTCCAGCGTTCGGTGAAGGCCGGGGTTCCTGCCTGCAGGCCGTTGAAGCGGTTGCCATAGCGCGAGGCGGCGACGTATTCGTCCACGCCGCCAACGTTGGTGGCGTACTGGTAACTGCCATACGACACGCCACCATGGTCGCCCCTGCCGGTGGAAACGTGGCCGGGGCCACGACCTCCGGTTTCGAAATGCGCCGACGTCTGGCCGCGATGCCAGCTGTCCATTGCCTGCTTTGCCTGGGTCACAACATCCATCTTCCTGCACTCCTTTGCGGGGGATTTACTTTGAGGTCAGTGCCTGCAGCACATCGGCACGGTTGGCGGTGCGATTGATCCGGCAGGACTGCGCGTCCAGCATCTGCCCCTGCCCGTCTTCGGCAGGGTTCCAGCTGCAGTAGCGATTGGTATCGGACATGTAGGCAGCCTGCTCGTCCATCAGCCTGTCCTTGTCCTTGCCATCGGGGCCGTCAACGATCTTCATGAAAGCCTGCTCGAGCCGCTGCTCCTGCCAAGCAAGCTCGTCATCACCACACGCCTGCAGTGCCGATGTCTCGCCGCCGCTGGATCTCACGCATGCAGCATACTGCGGCCGCAACGTCGCCTTGTTGTAGGAATCATCCGGGCGCTGCGGCGGCATGTCCTGGTCATCGGCATCGGCCACCGTCGTGGCAGGTGCGGCACGTGCAGGCTCTGCAGTGGCGGGCAGCGATGCAGTGGCCGGCGCGGCGGCCGCGGGGGCAGCTGCCGTATCCGCCTCCGGGCTCTTGGCCTGGCATGCCGCCAGGCTGAGGCCAAAGGCCAGCGCAAGGGCGATGGCCCCAGCCTTGCCGAACGTTTCACGGGGGGCCGCTGGAAGGTGGTTTATTCCCTGCATTGCTTGCATCTCCTTGGCATCCAGGCGCGTGGCCCGTCAACGCGGGGCCGTCCATCGGCCCCATCAGGAAACGCATGCTACGCGAGCGTGGATTTCAGATGCCTGACCGGATTCAGAATGCGTGCACCTCGTCGCAGAAGCAGGATGCGTAAGCCTCAATGCCCGCCCGCGCGCCCGCCCACCTGTTCGATCAGCGTCTGGCTAGCCACATTGAGGCCCACCACCACCACCTCCGCCCCATGCGCGGCCAGCTTTTCCTGCGCACGTTCCAGCGCGGCCACTGCGGTCAGGTCCCACAGGTGGGCGTCACGCAGGTCGATCTGCACCTTCGGCGCGACGTGCTGGTAGTCAAACGCCGCGCCCAGCTGGCCGGCAGACGCAAAGAACACCTGCCCGCGTAC
Source organism: Stenotrophomonas maltophilia group sp. RNC7 (assembly GCF_030910085.1). NCBI lineage: Bacteria > Pseudomonadati > Pseudomonadota > Gammaproteobacteria > Lysobacterales > Lysobacteraceae > Stenotrophomonas > Stenotrophomonas maltophilia group sp. RNC7. Next base: position 101,960 of record NZ_JAVFVN010000783.1, read on the forward strand.
GCGGTAGACCTGCGTGTCTCCGGCATCCTCGCGCTGCACCTCCAGCATGCGGCCGACCTTGCGGGCGAAGAACAGCGCCGACAGCAGCACGCCACTGAGCACGCCCTTGGCCAGGTCGTGGGTGGCCACGGTGACCACCACGGTCAGCAACATCACGGCCGAGGAACTGCGCGGATGCGTGCGCAGGTCACGCAGCGAGCGCCAACTGAAAGTGCCGATGCTGACCATGATCATCACCGCCACCAGCGCAGCCATCGGGATCTGCCGCACCAGGTCGCTGCCGTACACCACCAGCACCAGCAGCAGCACGCCGGCCACCAGGCAGGACAGGCGGCCGCGGCCACCAGACGTCACGTTGATGACCGACTGGCCGATCATCGCGCAGCCGGCCATGCCGCCGAGGAACCCGGTGACCGTGTTGGCCACGCCCTGGCCGACGCATTCGCGGTTGCGCTCGCTGGGCGTCTCGGTGATGTCCTCGACGATCTGCAGGGTCATCATCGATTCGAGCAAGCCGACCACGGCCAGCGTGGCCGACACCGGCAGCAGGATGCGCAGCGTTTCCCAGCTGAGCGGTACATCGGGGATGAGGAACTGCGGCAGGCTGTCCGGCAGCTGGCCCATGTCACCAACACTGCGCACGTCCACGCCAAAGCCGATCACTACGGCGGTGAGCACGACGATTGCCACCAGCGGCGAAGGCACAGCGCGGGTGAGGCGCGGCAGCAGGTAGATGATCGCCAGTGCGGCGGCACACAGCACGTAGACGGTGGGACCGCGGCCGATCAGTTCCGGCATCTGCGCCAGGAAGATCAGGATCGCCAGCGCGTTGACGAAGCCGGTGATGACCGAGCGCGAGACGAATCGCATCAGCGACCCAAGCTTGAACACACCGGCCAGCACCTGCAGCAGGCCGGCCAGGATGCTGGCGGCGAACAGGTACTGCAGGCCATGGTCCTTGACCAGGTCGACCATCACCAGCGCCATTGCACCGGTGGCGGCGGAGATCATGCCCGGCCGGCCGCCAGCGATGGCGGTGACCATCGCGATGGAAAACGCGGCGTACAGGCCGACCTTGGGGTCGACGCCGGCGATGAGCGAGAAGGCGATGGCCTCGGGAATCAGGGCCAGGGCGACGACCATGCCGGACAGCAGATCACCACGGATGTTGCCGAGCCATTGCTGGCGCAGGGGGTAGGACGTTTGCATGGAAAAACTCCGCGCGCACGCGGGCGTGGCCGCATGGCGCTGCAGTGGAAATACGCGGGTTCCTGAGCCGGGCGGGCCGGCTGCCGAGATGCGGCAAGGGTCAGGGTGGCGTGATCACTGCAGGCGGGAATCGGTACGTGGGAGGGACGCAGTCTACGGCACAGGGCTGCCAAGGGATAGCGTCGACAGTCCGCAACGGCAGCGGAGCATGGCTCCGCTCTACAATCGCGCCATGGCCACCGACCACGCACAGTTCTTCGATCCCGCCACCGAACAAGGCGTGCTGCGCCTGTCCATCGCAGGCTCACTGCTGCTGGCCGCGGCAGCGGTAGTGTTCGGCCTGCTGGCCAATTCCTCGCTGATCATCTTCGACGGCATCTACGGCCTGATCGATGTGGTGATGACCTGGCTGTCACTGCTGGTCGCGCGGCTGATCGCACTGTCCACCAGCACCGACGCGCTGCAGTCGCGGCTCAACCAGCGCTTCACCATGGGCTTCTGGCACCTGGAGCCGATCGTGCTGGGGGTGAGCGGCACGCTGATGATCGGCGCTGCGCTGTATGCGCTGGTCAATGCGGTCGACGCGCTGATGTCCGGCGGCCGCCACATCGCGCTCGGTCCGGCCATCGCCTTCGCCGGGTTGTCGATCGTCGGCGAAGGTGCGCTGGCCTGGTTCGTGCTGCGCGCCAACCGCCGCATCGGCTCGGAGTTCATCGCACTGGATGCGAAAAACTGGGTGATCGCGGCCAGCATGTCGGCCTGCTACCTGCTGGCCTTCCTCGGCGGCGTGCTGGTGCAGGGCACGTCCTGGGCCTGGGTCGGGCCGTACATCGACCCGGCCATCCTCGCCTTCGTCTGCGTGCTGGTGATGATCGCCCCGCTCGGCACCGTGCGCCGGGCGCTGGCCGGCATCCTGCTGGTCACCCCGCCGGAACTGCAGGCGCATGTGGATGCGGTGGCACGCGCGATCGTGGCCAGGCACGGCTTCGTTGAGCACCGCAGCTACGTCGCGCAGGTGGGGCGTGGCGAGCAGATCGAGCTGTTCTTTGTGGTGCCGGAAGACGACCCGCCGCGGCCCTTGGTGGAATGGGACCGGCTGCGCGAAGAGATCGGCGAAGCCCTGGGCGAGGCCTCGCCGGACCGCTGGCTGACCATCATGTTCACCACCGACCGCGAGTGGACGATCTAGGCCGGCAGGACGATCGATCAAGTTTTTCGTACGCGTTGCAACCCAACGTACGCGGAAAGCGGGCAAAGTAGGCTCCAACGCAACACCCACCCACTGACCAGGAGCATCCCGATGTCCATCGAAAAGGTTCTGTACACCGCCCAGGCCACCTCTACCGGCGGCCGCGAAGGCCGTTCCGTCTCCTCCGACAACGTGCTGGACATCCAGCTGTCGACCCCCCGCGAGCTGGGCGGCGCCGGCGGCCCAGGCACCAACCCGGAACAACTGTTCGCCGCCGGCTACTCGGCCTGCTTCTTGGGCGCGCTGAAGTTCGTCGCCGGCCAGGCCAAGGTCGCGCTGCCGGCCGACACCACCGTCACCGGCAAGGTCGGCATCGGCCAGATCCCGACCGGTTTCGGCATCGAGGCCGAGCTGACCATCAACGTGCCGGGCGTGCCGCGCGAGCAGGTGGAAGAACTGGTGCAGAAGGCACACGTCGTGTGCCCGTACTCCAACGCCACCCGCGGCAATATTGATGTAACGCTGATCGTTGCCTGATGCGGTGCTGCCGGCCAACGGCCGGCACTACCCGCGCGCGGTGCAAAAAATGGGCGGATGCCGGTCGAAACCGAACATCCGCCCATCCCACCTCGGGTGGTCCCCGGCACGCGGCCGGGGACGCATTCGCTACGGCGCGCATCCATCCTTCTGGAGGAGAGCCCCCTTGTTGTTCAAGGGGGTGCGCCAACGGCGCGGGGATAAGGTGGAATGCGCGGACCAGCGACCGGTTACCGGTCGCTGGTGATGAGCTGCACGACGCTGGAGAAATCCAGCTTGCCGCGGCCGGCCTGGTGGTTCATCGAGTACAGGTTGCGCGCCACTTCGCCCAGCGGGATCGAGGCACCGACACTCATCGCCGCTTCCACCGCCAGGCCCATGTCCTTCAGCATCAGATCGCTGCCGAAACCGCCGCTGTAGCCGCGCGAGGCCGGCGCATTTTCCAGCACGCCCGGCCACGGGTTGCACACTTCGGTGGCCCAGCTGCGGCCGGTGCTGACCGCCATCATCTGCGACAGCACCTTCGGGTCCAGCCCGTGCGCCACGCCCAGTGCGATGGCTTCACCGGTCACCGCCATGATCACGCCCAGCGCCATGTTGTTGCACAGCTTGGCGACCTGGCCGGCACCGCTGGCGCCGACATGGAAGATGTTCTTGCCCATCGCCTGCAGCACCGGGCGAGCGCGTTCCAGCGCGTCCTCTTCGCCACCGACGATGAAGGTCAGGGTGCCGGCCTGGGCGCCAGCGGTACCGCCGGAGACCGGCGCGTCGATCATCTGCAGGCCACGCGCGGCGGCCGCTTCGGAAACCTTGCGGGCACTGGCCGGTGCGATCGTGCTGCAGTCGATGACCAGTGCACCGGCCGGGATCGCGGCGAGGATGCCGTCATCGCCCAGGTACACACCTTCAACGTGGCGGCTGGCCGGCAGCATCGAGATCACGACCTCCGCATCGGCCAGGGTATCGCGTGCCGACGACGCCGCGCTGGCACCGGCATCGACGGCGGCCTGCACCGCGGCCGGGACCAGATCGAACACGCGCACGGTGTGGCCGTTCTTGACCAGATTGGCGGCCATCGGGCCACCCATGTTGCCCAACCCGATGAATGCAATGCGGCTCATGCAAGGCTCCTTTCAACAAGGGGAGTGCCCAGGTCGGCCAGCGGATGCGCGGCAGCGGCCCAGGGGGAAGCAAAGAAGGTGTCGGCCCACGCACCGGTGGCCTCGGCCAGGGTGGCCGGGTTCCACTGCGGATTGCGGTCCTTGTCGATCAGCAGCGCGCGGATGCCTTCGGCGAAATCACCATGGGCGGCGCAATGCAGGGCGACGATGTACTCCAGGCGGTAGATTGCGGCCAGATCCTGGCCGGCACTGCGGCGCTGCAGCTCGTACGACAACCGTGCTGACCCAGGTGCCCCGGCGGCGAGCGTTTTCTGTGCCGCCTGCAACCACGCATCATCGGTCTGCAGGCCGGCAATGCGCGCGACAATGGCTTCAAGGTCATCGCCTTCGCACAACGCATCGACCTGCGCCGCGTTGGCCAGCAGCGGACCGGTGGCGGCATCGCTGGCATGCGACTGCAGCAGATGGGTCAGGCGTTCGTGGTTGTGTGCGGGCTCACTGGACCAGGCCACCTGCAGCAGCGCATCGAACACCGCACTGCGGCGCTCTTCGGGCACATGTACATCGGCCAGGCCAGCGTAGATGGCATCGCCCGGGTTGAGCAGCGCCCCGGTCAGGGCCAGGAACAGCCCGCCCTTGCCCGGCACGCGCGGCAGCAGCCAGCTGCCACCGACATCAGGGAACAGGCCAACGGTGATTTCCGGGAAGGCCAGCTTGGAGCGCTCGCTGACCACACGATGGCTGGCGCCGGACATCAGGCCGATACCGCCGCCCATCACGATGCCGTGGCCCCAGCACAGGATCGGCTTGGCGTAGGTGTGGATGAGGTAATCGACGCGGTACTCGACGTCGAAGAACTCGGCGGCGTAGTCGTTCCCGCGGATGTCGCTGCGGCCGGCCTCACGGAAGGCGACCATGGCCTTGTACAGGCTGTGCAGGTCGCCGCCAGCGCAGAACGCCTTCTCGCCAGCACCCTGCAGCACCACCATGGCGATGCCGTCGTCGTCGGCCCAGGCGTTCAACTGCTCCAGCAGCAGGTGTGCCATCGGCAGCGAGAAGCCATTGAGCGTGCGCGGCGCGTTGAGCGTGGCGATGCCGATGCGCATGCCGTTACCGGCCACGCGCTCCTCGAACAGCACCGGTGCGTCGTCGGCAGCGGTGTCGGTGCTCATGCGTTCTTCCACTGCGCGGCGCGCTTTTCCAGGAAGGCAGTCACGCCCTCGACCTGGTCGGCGGTGTCGAACAGATCGACGAAGGCTTCGCGCTCGGCCACCAGCGCCGAGGCGTGGGTGCCGGTGCGGGTGGCCTGTACCAGCGTCTTGCAGGCGGCGATGCTGGTCGGGCTCTGCTTGCCGGCCTTTTTCGCCCATTCCAGCGCCAGTGCCTTGGCTTCGCCCTTGCCGACCTTTTCTTCGGCCAGGCCGATGCGCAGCGCGGTCTCGGCATTGATGCGCTCGCCCAGCAGGATCATGCGCTTGGCCCAGCCCTCGCCGACCAGGCGCGGCAGGTTCTGGGTGCCACCAGCACACGGCAGCAGGCCGACGGTGGCCTCCGGCAGCGCCACCTGGGCGTGGTCTTCGATGATGCGCAGGTCGCAGGCCAGCGCGCATTCCAGGCCTCCGCCCATCGCGTAGCCGTTGATCGCGGCGATCGACACGCCACGGAAACCGGACAGCGCCTCGAAGGCTTCGCCGAAACGGCGCGCGGCTTCGCGCGCTGCGGCCTTGTCGCCGGAAGCGAACTGGTTGAGGTCGGCACCGGCGGAGAAGAACTTCTCGCCGTCACCGGTGATCACCAGCGCGTAGATGTCGCGGTCTGCGTTGAGCGCGCCGACCAGGTCGCGCAGCGCCGACAGGCTGTGCACGGTCCAGGTGTGCGCCGGCGGGTTGTGCAGGGTAACCACGGCGGTGTGGCCATCGACCTCCACCTTCAGGCCCACGTGCTCCTGGGTACGCCAATCCTTCATCGCAGTTCCTCTTCGGTGTTGAGCAGGTGACGGGCAACGATCACCCGCATGATCTCGTTGGTGCCTTCCAGGATCTGGTGCACGCGGCAGTCACGCAGCAGGCGCTCGATCGGGTACTCGCGGATGTAGCCGTAGCCCCCGTGGATCTGCAGCGCTTCGTTGCAGACGTTGAAACCGGCATCGGTGGCGAAACGCTTGGCCATCGCGCACCAGACATTGGCATCGCTGGCACCGGCATCGAGCTTGCGTGCGGCGGTGTGCACCATCTGCCGCGCGGCCACCAGCTGGGTGACCATGTCGGCCAGCTTGAACTGCAGCGCCTGGAACTCGGCCAGCGCCTTGCCGAACTGGCGGCGCTCGCCCATGTAGCGGCGCGCGGCATCCAGCGCGCCCTGCGCGGCACCCAGCGAGCAGGCAGCAATGTTGATGCGGCCACCATCCAGCCCCTTCATCGCCAGCTTGAAGCCGCCGCCTTCCTCTCCCAGAAGGTGGCTGACCGGCACGCGGACGTTTTCGAAGGTGATGCCACGGGTGGGCTGGCTGTTCCAGCCCATCTTCTCTTCCTTGCGGCCGAAGCTGATGCCCGGCAGGTCCGACGGCACTGCAATGGCGCTGACGCCGCCGGCGCCGGCACCGCCGGTACGTGCCATCACCACCAGCAGTTCGGTGGCACCGGCGCCGGAGATGAAGGCCTTCGAGCCGTTCAGCACATAGAAGTCACCGTCGCGCACGGCGGTGGTCTTCAGCGAGGCCGCATCGGAACCGGCTCCCGGTTCGGTCAGGCAGTACGAGGCCAGCTTGTTGCCCGAGGACAGGTCAGTGCCCCACGCATCGCGCAGTGCTGGCTGGCCCCACGTGGACACCATCCACGAGGCCATGTTGTGGATGCTGATGTAGGCCGCAGTCGACGGATCGATGTTGGCGAGCTCCTCGATGACGACGGCGGCGTCCAGCCGGCTCAGGCCGCTGCCGCCCACTTCCGGGTCCATGTACAGACCGCAGAAGCCCAGTTCACCGGCCTTGGCGATCGCCTCGCGCGGAAAGATGCCCTCCGCATCCCATCGCGCGGCGTGCGGTGCCAGTTCGGCCAGTGCGAAGTCGCGCGCTGCCTCGCGGTACGCCTGCTGCGCTTCTTCCAGTTCCGTCGTCATCGAGTGGCTCATGGCTGCTCCTGCCGTTACTTCAGGCTGATCGTGGTGTTGACGCCGTGGCTCAGCGTTTCGTCATCGAACCAGCGCGCGGTGACCGTCTTGGTCTGGGTGTAGAACAGCACCACCTGCTTGCCGTACGGGCCCAGGTCGCCCAGCTTGGAGGCGCGCGAACCGGTGAACGAGAACAGCGGCACCGGCACCGGGATCGGCACGTTGATGCCGACCTGGCCGACGTCGATGTCTTCCTGGAACTTGCGCGCGGCCGCGCCGGACTGGGTGAACAGTGCGGTGCCGTTGCCGTTCGGGTTGCTGTTGACCATCGCGATGGCGTCTTCCAGCGTCTCCGCTTCGAGGATGACCAGCACCGGCCCGAAGATTTCTTCCTGGTAGATGCGCATGTCGGTGGTGACACCGGCAAAGATGGTCGGACCGACGAAGTTGCCCTTCTCGAAGCCATCCACCTGCGGCCTGCGGCCATCGAGCACCAGCTTGGCGCCCTGCTCCACGCCCGAGGCGATCAGGCCTTCCACGCGCTCGCGGGCGCTGCAGGAAATGACCGGGCCGACGTCGGTGCCGGACACGGTGCCGGCGCTCACCTTCAGGGTCTTGGCCTTTTCGACCAGATCCTGCACCCAGTTGCGCGCTTCACCGACCAGCACCAGGGTGGAGGCGGCCATGCAACGCTGGCCCGCGGCGCCGAAGGCCGCACCGACCATCGCGTTGAGGGTCTGTTCCTTGTTGGCGTCGGGCAGCACCACGGCGTGGTTCTTGGCGCCCATCATGCACTGCACGCGCTTGCCGGCCAGCGAGGCACGGTTGTACACGTGGGTGCCGACGCGGGTGGAACCGACGAACGACACGGCCTTGATGTCCGGGTGGTCGCAGATCGCGTTGACCACTTCTTCGCCACCGTGGACGACGTTCAGCACGCCCTTCGGAATGCCGGCTTCCAGGGCAAGCTCGACCAGGCGCATGGTGACCATCGGGTCCTGCTCGGACGGCTTGAGGATGAAGGTGTTGCCCGTTGCAATCGCCATCGGGAACATCCACAGGGGGATCATCGCCGGGAAGTTGAACGGTGTGATGCCGGCGCACACGCCCAGCGGCTGCATGATCGTGTAGGTGTCCACGCCATTGGCCACGTTGTTGGCCAGCTCGCCCAGCTGCAGGTTGCCGATGGCGGCCGCATGCTCGACCACTTCCAGGCCGCGGAACACATCGCCTTCGGCGTCGGGCAGGGTCTTGCCCTGTTCGGCGGTGAGGATGTGGGCCAGCTCGCTCATGTTGTCGCGGATCAGCTGCTGGTACTTCAGGAAGATGCGCGCGCGGGTGCCGATCGGGGTCTTGCGCCAGGTCTTGAAGGCTTCCTTGGCGGCGGCGACGGCGGCGTCCACTTCGCCGGTGGTGGCGAAGGGCACCTTGGCCAGCACGTCCTGGGTGGCCGGATTGATCACGTCCTGCCAGTGGGAGGTGGCCGATTCAACGAACTGGCCATCGATCAGCATGCGGATACGGGGCGCTGCAACAGTCATGACGACAATCCCACAGGGTGCGAAAGATGCTTGGCATTATTCACAGCATCCACCTCGATTTCCGGGCTGAATCCGCTTAATCTGGCCAACACGCCCCACGATTCCTGTTAATTCTGTGAATCCCTCAGCTCCCCAGCGGCAACTCGGCCTGCGCCTGCTGCGGCTGCGCGAACAGCGCGGCTACAGCCAGGTTGACCTGGCGCGGGCACTGGGGTTGTCGGCCAGCTACCTGAACCAGATTGAGCGCAACAAGCGTCCACTGACCCCGGCCGTGCAGAAGAAGCTGGGCCAGGTACTCGGGGATGTTTCGGCGCTGTTCGACGAAGATGAGCCCGCCGCGCTGCAGGAAGCGCTGGGCGAGACCCTGCGCGACCTGGGCCTGGCCGAAGTCAGTGCCACCGAACTGCGCGCCCTGGCGGGCAACCTGCCGCAGGTCAGCCGTGCGCTGCTGGACCTGCACCGCCGCCACCTGGCACTGCGCGAGCATGCCGCCGCGCTGGAGTTCCAGCTGGGCGAGCCCGGCGCCGGCAGCACCCTGCCGGCCGGCGACCAGGTGCGCGAGTTCTTCAACCGCATGCACAACCATATTCCCGAGCTGGACGAACTGGCCGAGCGCCTGTTCGCCGAGTGGGGGCTATCGCCTGGGCATGTGGCGCCGCGCTTGCGCCAGCTGCTGGCCGACCGCCACGGCGTGCTGGTGGAAGTGGCCGCACTGCAGGCCGGGCGCGAGAAGCGCCATTACGATGCCGGCACGCGCCGGTTGTGGCTGCCGGACTACCTGGAGCCAGGCCAGCAGGCGTTCCAGATGGCCGCCGAACTGGCCCTGCACGGCTACCTGCCGCAGATCGACGCGGTGGTGGCGCGTGCGGGCTTCACCGATGACGCGCGCGTCGCGCAGGCGCGGGTGGGTCTTTCGAACTACTTCGCCGGCGCGCTGGTCATGCCCTACATGCGCTTCCTGCGTGCGGCCGAGGCCAGCAGCTACGACATCGAACTGCTGGCGCACCAGTTCGGCGTCGGCTTCGAGGCGGTCTGCCACCGGCTGAGCACGCTGGCACGGCGCAGTGCGCCCGGCCTGCCGTTCTTCTTCATCCGCGTGGACCGCGCGGGCAACGTATCCAAGCGCCATTCGGCCACCGACTTCCATTTCTCGCAGGTGGGTGGCTCGTGCCCGCTGTGGATCGTCTACGAGGCGTTCAACCAGCCAGGCCGCATCCTTACCCAGACCGCGCGCATGCCCGATGGCCGCCGCCATTTCTGGCTGGCACGGCAGGTCAGCAGTGGCCCGGTGGGCCATGGCCAGCCGCGCAAGACCTTCGCGGTGGCGCTGGGCTGCGATCTGCAGCATGCCGAGCGGCTGGTGTATTCACTGGGGCTGGATGTGCAGAGCCCGGGCAATTCGGTATCGATCGGGCCGGGTTGCCGGGTGTGCCCGCGCGAGGACTGCATGCAGCGCGCGTTCGCGCAGTTGCCGGGCCGGTAGGGTTGGTTCGGCAGGGCTACGCCCTGCACCTGCGGTAGTGCCGGCCGCTGGCCGGCAACCTAAAAAGCAACAGCGGGCTTTCCGTGGGATGGCGGAGTGGGTCCGGTTGCGGGGGACGCTGCAAGTACCCCTCCGGGGCCCGGCCCAGCCGCTGGCGGCTGTGCGTTCGGGCGCTTGCGAATCAGTGCTTCGCAAGCAAAGCGCCCTCACCCATGTAAGCTCGGTCGCGCCATCCATGGCGCTCACGCCCCCGCAACCGGACCCACCCCGCCTTCGAAAGTTCTTCGCGAGCGGTGGGAACAGCACGGGGTCAGATCCCGTTGCGACGCAACGGGATCTGACCCCATCCGAATACCGCCATTGGTAGGTGTCCACCTTGCTGGGCACATTCTCGCGGTGCGCGAAATGCATCCACGCGTGGCGTGGATCTACTAGTCCCAGAACACGGTCAGTACGCGGTGGCCTTCCGAGGGTTTGGGGGCGTCGACGTGCTCGCCGTACGGCCAGCCTTCGCCCACACCGTCGCATTCCAGACCCTGCAGCCAGCCTTCCACGGTCTCGACGTCGGCACTGGTCAGCACATGCACGTTCTCGGCAGCAGGCCATTCGCTGTCGTCTTCCAATGCACTGCCCCAGTCCTGGTGCAGGCCGACGTACACGCCTTCCACTTCAGGCTTCGCTGCGATCACGGCCAGGCGCGCGTACAGCTCGGCAATCGGCGGGCGACCGAAACCCCATTGGTTGGGCGCGATGCATTCTTCGGAATCATTGCCTTCGAAGTACGCAGCCAGTGGCACCACCGGCAGGTGTTCCGGGTCGCGAGTATCGAGGCGTTCAAGCAGATCCAGCAGTTCCTGGCGGGCAGACATCCACAGCTCCTTGCAACATGAAGCACGATTGTATTGATCGCGCTCAGTAGATCGGCGTCACCTTCATCTGCGGCAGCGGGCGCGGTGCGCCGTCGGTCAGGTCCGGGCCAAGGTCTTCCCAGGTGCGGCCCTGCTCGACCATCTGCGCCCACAGCAGCTGCGAGCCGCGACGCTTGTCTTCCGAGCCCAGCTTGTACGACGGCGGTGCCGGATCGCCACGGGCAACCATCGAGTACGCCGCGCGATAGGCCAGCACCTGCTGCGCCGGGTCGTCGGTACGCGCCACTTCCAACGTGTAGCGCTGGTAGGCCGAGGCCAGGTTGCGCCAGCGGATCCAGTAGTGGTTCCCGAACGAGAACGAACAGAAGCGCGCGCCCGCCAGGCTGCCCTTGTCGGCGATGCGGGTCAGCACCTCCTGCGGCATGTCCAGGTTCATGCCGCCTTCGTCGCCCTGCAGGCTGACGTGCACGATACGGTCGCGGTAACCCGGCGCGCGTGCCTGCAGCAGGTCACGCCAGTTCTGCATGGTCGCCACGACTGCGAACAGGAAGCGCCCCAGCTCGGCTGCGGCGAGCGGCGTGGCAATGGACTGGTAATGCCGTTGCCATCCGTGGCGGTTTTCGGTGGGCAGGAACACGGCACGTTCCAGCGCCTGTCGGCCATCACTGCCGCGGCCCACGTCCTCGGCATGCTGCGGGTAGACCAGGTTGATGGCGAAGGTCGGCCAGCGCGGTAGCGCGGCATCAAACAGATGGATCGGGAAGTTGCTGCTGATGCCGCCATCGGAGAACCAGCAGATGCGGAACGCGGTGATCACCGGGCCGCAGGTCTGCCCGGCGCTGGTCAGCCCTTCCATGCTGTCGGCCACGTTATGTTCCTCGTCGGCGGCAGGTGCAGTGGGTTCGCAGCGGCGTTCGCGGCGCGAGGGCTCATGCAGCGGCACCGCGCTGATCAGCAACGGGAAGCTCAGGCTCATGCGCGTGGCCACCAGCACCGGCAGCTTCGAACCCTGCGGCAGGTGGTAGTACCGGCGCCCTTCCACCTCCAACGGCGGGCCGGCCTGCGTCACCAGCCACTGCACCACGCTGGCCGGGAACAGCTGCTCGAATTCCTCGCGCAGGAACCAGAACTGCGCGCCACCCAGCGGCAGCGTACGCGGCTCGTTGTGCGACACGCAGGTGGTGATCATCTGCAGGCTGATCGCATGCGGGCTGTCCGGCTCGCCGGCATAGCGCGGCGCGTCGTGCAGGTCGGCGAAGGTCAGCGGTGCATCCAGCGGCTTGCCGGACAACTGCTGCAGGCATTCGTGCAGCCACTCGGTCAATGCCGGGTTACGTGCATCGCGACCGAGGCCACTGCACAGGCCCAGCAGGTTGCGCCGGGCCACGCGCGCCACGCGCAGCGCGGCTCCGGCCACGCCTGCACCGTAGGCGCACAGCAGCGACGGCAGCAGCGTCGCGGCCACGCCGCTCCAGCCACCGCCCCACCCGCCCAGGCCGAGCAGCAGCGCCAGCGACACCAGCACTTCCAGCGGCGCGATCTCGAATACCGCCACCGCCAGGCACAGCAGCTTGTGCGGCAAGCTGGCATTGCCGGTCAGCACCACCAGCAGCCGATAGGCCGCACGCGCGCCCCGCGCCGGTTGGAACAGGCTGTAGATGAACCCGCGCCGCGACAACTGCGCCGACACCGCCGACAGCCCGCCATAACCGGCATCACCGGGCAGGTGCTCGCCGGCCTGCTGGCGCCGATCACCGTATGCCGCCGCAGCCGCCACCGCCGCAGCGATGGCGCCGGCAGAGGTGCCGCCGATGCTCTTGAACCGATACTCGCGTGCCAGCGCCAGTACCGCATTGGGGTACACGATGCCGCTGGTGATGCCGCCTTTCATGACCAGATCGCAGTACTTGTCCGCCACCGTCTTGCCCCCGAGCCTACCGTCCGCCGCGTGGATGCCAGTATGGCGCAGCGGCTTCTCAGGGCCTGAGAACACCACCGCAGTCCGGGCAGGAATCTGCGGCGTTCAGCCGATGGCAGGCCTGCAGGCTTGACCGGCTCCACCATCGGCGTAGCATCTGCAGCAAGCCAAGGGACAGACCCGCGGCTGCCACAACGACATGAGGGATTCTCATGGAATTCGACTATCTCGTCTTCATCGGGCGATTCGAGCCCTTCCACAACGGCCACGCCGCCGTTGCCCGCCTGGCCCTGAGCCGGGCCCGCAAGCTGATCTTCCTGGTCGGCTCTGCCGATACCCCCCGCAGCCTCCGCAATCCCTGGACCGTGGCCGAACGCGCCGTGATGATCCAGGCCGCCCTCGATGGCCACACCGACCGCCTGCTGATCCGCCCGCTGCGTGACCACCTGTACAACGAAGCACAGTGGATCGCCAATGTGCAGCGCCAGGTGGCCGACGCCCTGCGCAACGACGGTGCCGCCGCTGATGCAAAGGTGGGCCTGATCGGCATGGACAAGGATGCTTCCAGCTACTACCTGCGGGAGTTCCCGCAATGGCCGCTGGTGGACGTGCAGCACACCGCCACCCTGTCGGCCACCGAGCTGCGGCGCTACCTGTTCGAAGCCGGCGACATCGACTTCCACGGCGCGCTGCTGATGCTGCGTGGCAATGTGCCGGCGCCGGTGTACGACATGCTCGAAGCGTTCCGCAAAAGCGCGCCTGCGTATGCCCAGCTGGTGGCCGAGTACCGCTTCATCGAACAGTACAAGGCCGCCTGGAAGGATGCGCCCTACGCGCCCACCTTCGTCACCACCGATGCGGTGGTGGTGCATTCGGGCCACGTGCTGCTGGTGCGCCGCCGTTCGGAGCCCGGCAAGGGCCTGTGGGCGCTGCCCGGCGGTTTCGTTGGCCAGGAGCAGAGCCTGCTGGACAGTTGCCTGCGCGAACTGCGCGAGGAAACCCGCCTTAAGATTCCGCTGCCGGTGCTGAAGGGTTCGCTGAAGGGCCAGCAGGTATTCGACCACCCCGACCGCAGCCAGCGCGGCCGCACCATCACCCACGGTTTCCACTTCGAATTCCCGGCCGGCGAACTGCCGCCGGTGCGCGGTGGCGACGACGCCGACAAGGCGCGCTGGATACCGGTGAGTGAGGCGTTGGACATGGGCCCGCAATTGTTCGAAGACCACCTGCACATCCTGGAGTATTTCCTCGGCCGCGGCTGACCTGCCCGGCTCTCCCCACCGGCGGATAGACCGCTGGTGTCACTCGACGCGAAGGAGCTTCCGTCATGCACTACCTCGATAACCTTCTCCTCAACACCGACAGCTACAAGGCCAGCCATTGGCTGCAGTACCCGCCGGGTACCGATGCCACGTTCTTCTACGTGGAATCACGTGGCGGCCTGCACGATCGCACGGTGTTCTTCGGCCTGCAGGCGATCCTCAAGGACGCCCTGGCACGACCGGTCACCCACGCTGACATCGACGACGCTGCTGCGGTATTCGCCGCCCATGGCGAGCCGTTCAACGAAGCCGGCTGGCGCGATATCGTCGATCGGCTCGGCGGCCACCTGCCGGTGCGCATCCGTGCCGTGCCCGAGGGCAGCGTGGTACCCACCCACCAGGCACTGATGACCGTCGAGTCGACCGACCCGGCTGCGTTCTGGGTGCCGTCGTACCTGGAAACGCTGCTGCTGCGCGTGTGGTACCCGGTCACCGTGGCCACCATCAGCTGGCATGCACGGCAGACCATTGCTGCGTTCCTGCAGCAGACCAGCGACGATCCGCAGGGGCAGCTGCCGTTCAAGCTGCACGACTTCGGCGCCCGCGGTGTATCGAGCCTGGAATCGGCCGCGCTGGGTGGTGCCGCACACCTGGTCAACTTCCTCGGCACCGACACCGTATCGGCCCTGTGCCTGGCCCGCGCGCACTATCACGCGCCAATGGCCGGTTATTCGATTCCTGCCGCCGAGCACAGCACCATCACCAGCTGGGGCCGCGAGCGCGAAGTGGACGCCTACCGCAACATGCTGCGCCAGTTCGGCAAGCCGGGCGCGATCGTGGCAGTGGTGTCGGACAGCTATGACATCTACCGCGCGATCAGTGAGCACTGGGGCACGACGCTGCGTGATGAAGTGATCGCTTCGGGCGCCACCCTGGTCGTCCGCCCCGACTCGGGTGACCCGGTGGAGGTGGTGGCCGAAAGCCTGCGCCGGCTGGATGAAGCGTTCGGCCATACCCTCAACGGCAAGGGCTACCGCGTACTCAACCACGTGCGGGTGATCCAGGGCGATGGCATCACCCCGGATACGATCCGCGCCATCCTGCAGCGCATCACCGGCGACGGCTATTCGGCCGACAACGTGGCCTTCGGCATGGGCGGCGCGCTGTTGCAGCGGCTGGACCGCGACACCCAGAAGTTCGCGCTGAAGTGCTCGGCAGCACGGGTCGAGGGTGCGTGGATCGACGTCTACAAGGACCCGGTCACCGATGCCGGCAAGACCAGCAAGCGTGGCCGCATGCGCCTGCTGCGGCGCCTGGATGACGGCAGCCTGCACACGGTGGCGTTGCCTCCCAGCGGTGACGAGGCGCTGCCGACCGGCTTCGAGGATGCGATGGTGACCGTGTGGGAGAACGGGCGCCTGCTGCACGACCAGCGCTTGGATGAGATCCGCACGCGGGCTGCGGCGGGGCATTGACCGCGTATCCCGGGGCCAGCGCCCGTTGCCACGCAACGGGCTCCAGACCCTGCGCTCTTGACCGGCGCCACCAACAGGTCCACCTTGCACACGCCGAAGGTATCCCTGCCGTGGCTGGATGGCGGCAGGGAGTTAAACGGGAATCCGGTGAAGGCGCTTCGTGCGCCCATTCCGGAGCTGCCCCGCAGCGGTGAATGGAAACGAATCCTGCCAACAGCACTGGGCTCGCGCCTGGGAAGCGGCAGGGAGTAGGTGGGCTGCGGCCCGTGTCCATCAGCCCGAATACCGGCCCCGGCCGGGGGACACGACCGTCCCCTGATTCGACCTGGACTCTCCGCGGGGAGGGTGCCGGGGCCATCGCCAGCCTGCATGCGCAGGCGGCGTGGCCGCGCGCGTCCTGTTCACGGTAACCGGCCAGACCGCTCCCACGCCCTGACGCACGCCACGATGACCGAGTTCCAACGCCCCACCCTGACCCTGCCCGCCGATGGCAAGCGCCTGCTGCTGCATTCTTGCTGCGCGCCGTGCTCGGGCGAAGTGATGGAGGCGATCACCGCTTCCGGGATCGACTACGCGATCTTCTTCTACAACCCCAACATCCACCCGGTGAAGGAGTACGAGCTGCGCAAGCAGGAGAACATCCGCTTCGCCGAGCAGCACGGCATCCCGTTCATCGACTGCGACTACGACACCGACAACTGGTTCAGCCGCGCGCGTGGCATGGAGAACGAGCCCGAGCGCGGCATCCGCTGCACGATGTGCTTCGACATGCGTTTCGAACGCACCGCGCTGTACGCGCACGAGCACGGCTACGACACCATCAGTTCGTCGCTGGGCATCTCGCGCTGGAAGAACATGGCGCAGATCAACGACTGCGGCATCCGTGCGGCGTCGCGCTATGAAGGCCTGCAGTACTGGGACTACAACTGGCGCAAGGGCGGCGGTGCCAGCCGCATGATCGAGATCAGCAAGCGCGAGCAGTTCTACCAGCAGGAGTACTGCGGCTGCGTGTACTCGCTGCGCGATGCCAACCGCCATCGCCGAGAGAACGGCCGCGAGCGGATCCGGATCGGCCTGCTGTACTACGGGCAGGACGCTGAGGCGCCGCAGGGCGATTGACGTGCAGGCATGGGGCGGCCACGCTGGTCGCCCTTTCTGATGTAGTGGATCTGCCATGACTGTCCTGCCCGCCGATGTCGCCCTGCTGGTGATCGACCTGCAGCCGGACTTCATGCCGGGCGGTGCGCTGGCCTGCGACCAGGGCGATGCGCTGGTGGCACCGATTGCCGATCTGTTGGCGCAGCGCCGCTACCGCACCGTGGTGGCGACCCAGGACTGGCACCCGGCCGACCACGCCTCGTTCGCCAGCCAGCACCCCGGCAAGCGACCGTTCGAGACCATCCTGCTGCACGCGCAGCCACAGACCCTGTGGCCCGACCATTGCGTGCAGGGCAGCGATGGCGCCGCGCTGCACCCGGGCGTGGACTGGACCGTGGCCGACCTGATCCTGCGCAAGGGCACCCGCCCACAGGTGGATTCGTACAGCGCCTTCCGCGAGAACCACGGCCCCGATGGCGAGCGCCCGGCTACCGGCCTGGCCGGCTGGCTGCATGAGCGCCGCATCCGCGAAGTGCACGTGTGCGGCCTGGCACGCGACTACTGCGTGCTGTGGAGCGCGCAGGACGCGGTGAAATCCGGCTTCCGGGTGAAGTTCCTGTGGGACCTGACCCGGCCGGTGACCGAAGCCAACGACGCGATGGTGCGCGAAGCGCTGGGCAAGGCGGGGATCGCGATCGTCTGAGGCGTGACCGCCGGGCATGGCCCGGCGCTACCGCGCACGTCGCTTATGCCGCTTGCGCGCTCCTGCCCACAACAACACAATCGATTCATCCAGCCCCCTAACTACGCCCCCCTACAGATCGCGGGACGGCCGAACCGGGGGCTTTTCATTGGATGAAATCAGGATTCGGTAGCGCCGGGCCATGCCCGGCGGACGCGGGATGGGCGATTACCGGAACACCACCGTGCGATGCCCATTGAGCAGGATGCGGTGCTCCACATGGCGGCGAACCGCGCGTGCCAGCACCAGCGATTCGGTGTCGCTGCCCAGCCGCACCAGCTCGCGCGGCGCCATGGCGTGGTCAACGCGGGCCACGTCCTGTTCGATGATCGGGCCTTCGTCCAGATCCTCGGTGACGTAGTGCGCGGTGGCACCGATGATCTTGACCCCGCGCGCGTGCGCCTGGTGATAGGGCTGCGCGCCCTTGAAGCTGGGCAGGAAGCTGTGGTGGATGTTGATCGCACGGCCGGCCAGCGCACGGCACAGCGTGGGTGACAGGATCTGCATGTAGCGCGCCAGCACCACCAGGTCGATGCGCTCACGCTCGACCAGGTCGATGATCTGCTGCTCCTGCACCGCACGCGTATCGGCGGTCACCGGCAAGTGGTGGAACGGTACCTGGTAGGACGCGGCCAATGGCGCGAAGTCGGCGTGGTTGGACGCCACTGCCGCGATGTCGACCTTCAGCTGGCCGCTGTGGGCGCGGAACAGCAGGTCGTTGAGGCAATGCCCCTGCTTGCTGACCAGCACCAGCAGGCGTGCCCGGCGGCGGCCGTCATGCAGCTGCCAGTCCATGCCGAAGCCTTCGGCAAGTTTGGCCATCGCGGCATGCACGGTCTCCAGCGGCAGGCCGGCGTCGCGGTCGAAATGCACGCGCAGGAAGAAGCGGCCGCTTTCCTCGTCGCCGAACTGCTGGGCGTCGAGGATGTTGCAGCCGTGGTCGAACAACAGGCCGGACACACGGTAGACGATGCCGGTACGGTCCGGGCAGGACAGGGTGAGGATGGAGTCGGGGCGCATCGCCACAGTGTAGGCCAGCAGGGTGTCGATCGGAGCGATGGTCACCGATGCAAGCGAAGGGCTTGGTTCTGTCCCAAGCGATACTTGGCCGATCCCGTGGCAAGCTGGCCGGTCATGAACCTGTTGCAATTGATCCGCAGCTTCACCCGCACCGCAGAGACCGGCAGCATTGCCGCCGCGGCCCGCATCCTTGGCATCAGCGCCACCGCAGTCGGCCAGAACATCCACCGGCTGGAGGCGCATCTGGGCGTAAGGCTGCTGAACCGGAGTACGCGCCAACTCGCCCTCAGCGAGGCCGGCGCGCTGTACCTGGCGCAGGTGCGCCACATCGAAGCCGACCTGGCGCGCGCGCAGGCGATGGTCACCTCCGGTGACATCGAACCGGCGGGGCCGCTGCGCATCGCCAGCAGCAGCGCGTTCGGTCGCCACGTGCTGGCACCGTTGCTGCCGTCGCTGCAGCAACGCTACCCGCAGCTGCAGCTGGAGCTGCGCCTGACCGACCGCGCCGTGCAGCATGGCCCTGAAGCGGTGGACGCCAGCATCCGCATCGGCGCGCAGCTGGAAGACGGCGTCGTCGCACGGCAGCTGGCGCGCGTGCCGTTCGTGTTCTGTGCCGCGCCGGCCTACCTGCAGGCCCATGGCACGCCGCAGGAACCCGCCGAACTGGATCGCCATCGCGGGCTGCTGCACCGCTTCCCGACCGATGGCCGGCCGCTGCGCTGGGGCCTGCTGAAGGACGGCCAGCGCGTGGACGCCGCGCTGCCACCGAGCATGGTCTGCGATGACATCGATGCGCTGGCGACGCTGGCGGCGGCCGGTGCCG
Source organism: Stenotrophomonas maltophilia group sp. RNC7 (assembly GCF_030910085.1). Classification (NCBI taxonomy): domain Bacteria; kingdom Pseudomonadati; phylum Pseudomonadota; class Gammaproteobacteria; order Lysobacterales; family Lysobacteraceae; genus Stenotrophomonas; species Stenotrophomonas maltophilia group sp. RNC7. The sequence continues at coordinate 121,355 of NZ_JAVFVN010000783.1, forward strand.
GCACCACCCGGCTCGCCGCATTCGTGGCCGAGCCGTACCTGCGCGATGGCCGCCTGCAGGCGGTGTTCGGCGCCGACACCGCGTGGCGCCCGGAACCGATGGAAGTCTACTTCTGCGTCAGCGACCGCCGCGATTTCACCGCCAAGATCCGCGCGCTGTTCGAGCACCTGCAGGCCGGCATGGCGCCGGCCTGGCGGGTGTGAGCCTCAGCGCGCCTTGAACACGCCACGCGCCTCGCGCGGCTCGCAGCGCAGGTACTGCGGTGCCGGTTCCACGCTGTCGCGCAATGCGGCAGCAGCGTGCCACGGCCAGCGCGGGTCGTAGAGGATGCCGCGTGCCAGCGCTACCGCATCGGCGTGGCGATGGCGCAGGATCGATTCGGCTTGCTCGGGCTCGGTGATCATGCCCACCGCGATCACCGGCATGCGTACCTTGGCCTTGATCGCCGCGGCGAACGGCACCTGGTAGCCCGGGCCGACGGTGATCTTCTGGCGCTCGTCCAGGCCACCGCTGGAAACGTGCAGGAAGTTGCAGCCGCGCGCGTCCAGCACCTGGGCCAGCGCTTCGCTCTGCACCAGATCCCAGCCACCCTCGACCCAGTCGCTGGCGGAAATGCGCACGCCCACGGCGATCCTGTCCGATACCGCCGCACGCACTGCGTCGAACACCTCCACCAGCAGGCGCAGGCGGTTCGGCAGCGAGCCGCCATAGCCATCGGTGCGGCGGTTGCTCAGCGGCGACAGGAACTGGTGCAGCAGGTAGCCGTGCGCGGCATGCAGCTCGATCAGCTCGAAGCCCAGGCGCTCGGCGCGCACCGCACTGGCGGCGAAGGCGGCGATCACCTCGGCGATGCCGGCCTCGTCCAGTTCCTGCGGTGCCGGATCGGCGGCATGGAACGGCAGCGGCGACGGCGCCACCGTGGCCCAGCCACGCGCATCATCGGCCGGTAGCTGGCCGCCGCCGTCCCACGGGCGCTTCACCGAGGCCTTGCGACCGGCGTGGCCGAGCTGGATGCCCAGCGGCATCGGCGACCAGCGGCGGACGCTGGCCAGCACCTGTGCCAGCGCGGCCTCGGTGCCGTCATCCCACAGGCCCAGGTCGGCCCAGCTGATGCGGCCGCGCGGCTCGACCGCGGTGGCTTCCAGGATCAGCAGGCCGGCGCCGGACTGCGCCAGGTTGCCCAGGTGCATGGCGTGCCAGTCGCTGGCGCGACCGTCTTCGGCGGAGTACTGGCACATCGGCGCGATGACGATGCGGTTGGACAGGGTCAGGGGGCCGAACGAGATCGGCGAGAACAGCTGGCTCAAGACGGTGATGAACGACGTAGGGGGTGCGTATTGCACCGCTGCGCGGCTCGCGGATCAACCATCTGGATGGATCGCTGTTTCGCGTGACCTGCAGCAGCCGAGCGTGCGCCCGGCTCTACAGAAGCCCTCGCCCCTTGTAGAGCCGAGCCCGTGCTCGGCTCAGCGCGCAGCCCACGTGGCCAGCGCTTCAGCGCAGTCCCGCTCATCCTTGAACAACAGCAGGTCGTCGGCTCGGGTGCGGCCTCGGTTCAGCGCCGCTACCGGCAACCCTGCCTTCGCGGCCGCCTGCACGAAGCGGAAGCCGGAATAGACCATCAGCGACGAGCCCACCACCAGCACGGCGTCGGCCTGCTGCAGGTGATCGTGCACCGCCGCCACGCGTTCACGCGGCACGTTTTCGCCGAAGAACACCACATCCGGCTTCAGCAGGCCGCCGCAGTACGGACAATCGGGCACCACGAACGTGGAGAAATCGGTCTCCAGATCGGCATCGCCATCGGGCGCGATACCGGCATCCAGCGCATCCCAGCCCGGATTGGCCTCCAGCAGCCGCTGCTGGAAATCCTCGCGGCCACTGCGGCGCTCACAGCTCATGCAGCGCACCCGGTCCAGGCGGCCATGCAGGTCGATCACCTTGTGGCTGCCGGCGCGCTGGTGCAGGCCGTCCACGTTCTGGGTCAGCAGCAGCTGCAGCTTGCCGCGGCTTTCCAGGGCAGCCAGGGCCTGGTGGGTGCCGTTGGGCCGCGCCAGGCCGAAGCGCGGCCAGCCCAGCAGGCTGCGCGCCCAGTAGCGCTGGCGGGTGGCCGCCTCGCCCATGAAGGCCTGGTAGGTCACCGGCGGCGTGCGTTTCCACTGGCCGTCGGTATCGCGATAGTCGGGAATGCCCGAGGCAGTGCTGCAACCGGCGCCGGTCAGCACGAACAGGCGCTGGGCGTGGTCGATGAAGTCGGTCAGCGGCGAGGTCATGGCTGCCAGATGGGGGCGCCGCAGCGCCCGTGCAAGCGCCGGCTCAGGCGGCCGGCAGCGGCGGCACCGCGATCGGGTGGCCGTCCTCGTCCAGCGCGATCATCACGAAGTGGCCGCGGGTACACAGCTTGCGCTCACCGCTGTGCAGGTCCTCGGCGACCAGTTCCACCTCGACCTTCATCGAGCTGCGCCCGACTTCGACGATGCGGCCGATGGTTTCCACCATCTGGCCGATGCGGATCGGCAGCTTGAAGTCGACCTGGTCGCTGCGCGCGGTCACCACGGTGCGGCGCGAATAGCGGGCGGCGGCCAGGAAGGCGGCCTTGTCCATCCACGCCAATGCCTGGCCACCGAACAGGGTGCCAAGGTGGTTGGTGTGGTTGGGGAAGACGATTTCGGCCATGCGCACTTCGGTGGGCGGCACGGTTTCGGGGATCGGGGTCATGGGGGTGCTTCGGTGTGGGGTCCGTCAATTTTAAGCCAGGCCCCGTGCAGGCGACGCTACACTGCGCCACGCCCACTGCCAGGACCGCCCATGCCCGCACTTTCCGACCTGTTGGCCTTTGCGCTGGTTTCGCTGGCCATGGTGCTCACGCCCGGGCCGAACATGATCTACGTCATCTCGCGCTCGATCTGCCAGGGGCCGCTCGCCGGGCTGATCTCGCTGGGCGGGGTGGCGCTGGGCTTCGTGTTCTACATGCTGTGCGCGGCACTGGGCATCACCGCCCTGCTGATGACCGTGCCGTTCGCCTATGAGGCGCTGCGCATCGGTGGCGCGCTGTACCTGCTGTACCTGGCGTGGCAGGCGCTGAAGCCCGGCGGCCGTTCGCCGTTCGCGGTGCGCGAGCTGCCGCAGGACAGCCCGCGCAGACTGTTCACGATGGGCTTGCTGACCAATCTGCTGAACCCGAAAGTGGCGGTGATGTACCTGTCGCTGCTGCCGCAGTTCCTGCATCCCGATGGCGAAGGCAGCGTGCTGATGCAGTCGATCGTGCTGGGCTGCACCCAGATCCTGGTCAGCGTCAGCGTGAACGGCCTGATCGCGCTGGCCGCCGGCAGCATCGCCGGCTTCCTGGCCGCGCGCCCCACCTGGCAGAGGCTGCAGCGCTGGCTGATGGGCACGGTGCTGGCCGGGTTGGCGGTGCGCATGGCGGTGGAAGGACGGCGCTAGCGCTTTGTAGAGTCGAGCCATGCTCGACTCTACAAAAGCCAGGCGCGCAACAAAAAACCCCGGCATTGGCCGGGGTTTTTCGTTGCGACGGGCCTGACCGGTTCGATCAGAAGTTCATGTCGAAGGCGACTTCGCCCTGCACGCCGACCTGGTAGGCCGAGACGCGGCGTTCGAAGAAGTTGGTCAGTTCCTGCACGTCCTGCAGTTCCATGAACGGCAGCGGGTTGCGCACGTTGTACTTCTTTTCCATGCCCAGTTTGGCGAAGTGCTGATCGGCACAATGCTGCAGGTACTGGCGCATGTCACGGGTCGAGATGCCGGCCACGCCGCCGGACAGCACGTCCTCGGCGAACTGCACTTCGCATTCGATGGCTTCGGCCAACATGTCGTAGACCTGCTGCTTCATCTCGTCGTCGAACAGGTCCGGCTCTTCCTCACGCACCACGCGCACCGACTCGAAGGCGAACTCCATGTGCGCGCTTTCGTCGCGGAACACCCAGTTGGTGCCCGAAGCCAGGCCCGGCAGCAGGCCGCGCGAACGGAAGTAGTACACGTAGGCGAAGGCAGCGAAGAAGAACAGGCCTTCGATGCAGGCAGCGAAGCAGATCTGGTTGAGCAGGAACTGGCGGCGCTGTTCGCGGGTCTCGATGCGGGTCAGGTCCTGGATCGAGTCGATCCACTTGAAGCAGAAATCGGCCTTCTTCTTGATCGAGTCGATGTTCTCCACCGCCGAGAACGCCTTGGCGCGCTCTTCCGGGTCCGGCAGGTAGTTGTCGAGCAGGGTCAGGTAGAACTGCACGTGCAGTGCTTCTTCATACAGCTGGCGCGACAGGTACATGCGCGCTTCCGGCGCATTGAGGTGCTGGTACAGGTTCAGCACCAGGTTGTTGGACACGATCGAGTCGCCGGTGGCGAAGAACGCGACCAGGCGGTGGATCAGGTGGCGCTCGCCCGGCGACATCTTGCTGTGCAGGTCGGTGATGTCGATCTGGAAGTTGATCTCTTCCACCGTCCAGGTGTTCTTGATCGCATTCCGGTACATGTCATAGAACTGCGGGTAGCGCATCGGGCGCAGGGTCAGTTCAAAACCGGGATCGAGCAGCATCTGCTTGGGCTTGTCGGCCATGGGTGTTTCCTTGAATTCTCGGGTCAAAACGCCGGGCATGGCCCGGCGCTACCTTGGTGTTTCCGTGCTGCAGCCGAGCATGGATCGGCTCTACAGGTGCGAGGTGCTCGAGTGCCGACCAACGGTCGGCACCCACCGCGCGGTGTGTTACTGGCAGGCCTCGCAGGCTTCCGGGTTTTCCAGCGAGCAGGCGATGGCTTCGTCCGGGCTGAACACCTTGGCCGGTGCGGCGGCACTCACCGTGGTCTTGGCGATCTTGGTGGCCGGGCGCGAACGCAGGTAGTAGGTGGTCTTGATGCCCTGCTTCCAGGCGTACATGTACATGGAGGACATCGCGCCGATGTTCGGGCTTTCCATGAACAGGTTGAGCGAGGCCGACTGGTCGATGAAGGCGCCACGCTCGGCGGCCATGTCGATCAGCGAACGCATCGGCAGTTCCCACGCGGTGCGGTAGACCTCGCGCAGCGTTTCCGGGATCTGCGCCACGCCGGCGATCGAGCCTTCGGCCAGCTTGATGGCATCGCGCATTTCCGGCGTCCACAGGCCCAGCTTCTTCAGCTCGTTGACCAGGTAGCGGTTGACCTGCAGGAAGTCACCGGACAGGGTCTCGCGCTTGAACAGGTTGGACACCTGCGGCTCGACGCACTCGTAGCAACCGGCGATCGAGGCGATGGTCGCGGTCGGCGCGATCGCGATCATCAGCGAGTTGCGCAGGCCGTGTTCCTTGATGCGCTCACGCAGGGCATCCCAGCGCGCAGTGTCCTCCGGCACCACGTTCCAGGCGTCGAACTGCAGTTCGCCGCTGGCGGCACGGGTGTCGTTGAACGACGGGTGCTTGCCGCGTTCCTGGGCCAGCTCGCAGGAGGTTTCCAGCGCGTGGAAGTAGATCGCTTCGGCGATCTTCTTCGACAGCGCGCGGGCTTCGGCGCTGTCGAACGGCAGGCGCTTGCGGAAGAACACATCCTGCAGGCCCATGCAGCCCAGGCCGACCGGACGCCAGCGCAGGTTGGCGCGGCGGGCGGTTTCGATCGGGTAGAAGTTCAGGTCGATGACGCGGTCGAGCTGGCGCACGGCCAGGCGCACGGTCTCGGCCAGCTTCTCGAAGTCGAACTCGTTGTGCTCGTCGAAGTGGTTGCCCAGGTTGATCGAACCCAGGTTGCACACTGCGGTTTCATCGTTGGAAGTGACTTCCAGGATTTCAGTGCACAGGTTGGACAGGTGGATCACGTTGCCCGGACGCAGGGTCTGGTTGCTGGCGCGGTTGCACTTGTCCTTGAAGGTCATCCAGCCGTTGCCGGTCTCGGCCAGCGTACGCATCATGCGGGCGTACAGCTTGCGCGCGGAGATGGTGCGGTTGGCCTTGCCCTGGGCTTCGGCCTGCAGGTAGGCAGCCTCGAAGGCTTCGCCAAACAGGTCGGTGAACTCCGGCACGACGCGCGGATCAAACAGCGACCATTCCTGGTCGGCCTCGACGCGCTTCATGAACAGGTCCGGCACCCAGTTGGCCAGGTTCAGGTTGTGCGCACGGCGGGCTTCGTCACCGGTGTTGTCACGCAGTTCGAGGAAGTCCTCGATGTCGGCGTGCCAGGTTTCCAGGTACACGCAGGCTGCGCCCTTGCGCTTGCCGCCCTGGTTCACCGCGGCCACGGACGAATCCATGGTCTTCAGCCACGGCACGATGCCGTTGGAGTGGCCGTTGGTCGACTTGATCAGCGAGCCACGCGAACGCACGCGGGTGTAGCTGACGCCGATGCCGCCGGAGAACTTCGACAGCTGGGCGATGTCGCCATACTTGGCATAGATCGACTCCAGCGAGTCCTGCGGCGAGTCCAGCAGGAAGCACGAGGACAGCTGCTCGTGGGTGGTGCCGGAGTTGAACAGGGTCGGGCTGGACGGCAGGTAGTCCAGGTTGCCCATGCGCTTGTACAGCGCCAGGGTCTCGGACACGTCCTCGCTCAGCGCGCTGGCGATGCGCAGGAAGAACTGCTGCGGGGTCTCGATCACCTTGCGGGTGTGCGGATGGCGCAGCAGGTAACGGTCGTACAGGGTACGCAGGCCGAAGTAATCGAAGTTCAGATCCAGCGAGATGTCGATGGCGTCGTTGAGCTTGCGCGCATTGGTCTGCACGAAGTTCAGCAGGCGGTCGTTGATCAGGCCGACTTCATGGCCACGGCTGACTGACTGCGAGAAGGCGTAGATTTCCTGGCCCGAGACTTCCTTGGCAATGTAGTTGGCCAGCAGGCGCGCAGCGAGGCGGCCGTACTCGGGCTCTTCGCCAATCAGCAGGGCGGCGGTGCGGATGGACAGTTCGTCCAGCTCGCGGGTGGTAGCGCCGTTGTACAGGCCGGAAATGGTGCGGGTGGCCACGCGCATCGGATCGACGGCGTGCAGGCCTTCGGAGGAACGCTGCACCGCGCGCACGATCTTGTTCAGGTCCACCAGCTCGGTGGTCCCGTTGCGCTTGGTCACACTCATCGCGTTGGCCGTCGGCGGCGACGTCAACAGGAATTCGCTTTCCTTCTCGATGGTGGCGCTGGATTCGGTGCTCACGGCGTATGTCCTCTTGGCGTGATTGGGGGTGCTCGATGCATCGGGGTGACGCAACCCGGGACATGACGGCCCAGGATGGCAGGACGGCGTCGCAGGGGATGAGACCCTGCGCCTGCCACTGCCGTTGACGATCGCGGGAGGTATTGCTGCCAGCCCCCAGACCTGGGGTTGCTGCGACCGACGGCCACAAGATAGTGGGGGTAGTGGGGTCCGTCAACGCCAAATGTAGTGAAATTCGGCAATCCCTTGCGCCGCAAGGATCGTGCCATCGGCGCCCTGATCAGACGCTTCAGACCTGCCGGAACGGGCTGCGCAGTCAAGCCCGAAAGGCGTCATTGCGGTGGTACAACGCGCTGCGGAAACGGAACAATGACAGCTTCACATGACAGTGATGAAACTGGCTAGGGACAACCCTGTGGATAGGTGGTGGGCATCCGGTGGACGTCGGGATCACCCGCCGGGCAGCGACGCGAGGCCGCATGTGTCGGCCGGGCCGGATGGGCGCCGTTGGGAGCGCGGTTGCGCCCACCCGATAGCCGCGCCGTGCTGTTGTAGAGCCGAGCCCACGCTCGGCTGCTTTTGAATGATGTGCCGAAAAGCAGCCGAGAGTGGGCTCGGCTCTACAAACGGCACTACCCTCACGCCCGGTGCGGGGTGCCCAGGTACTCGGCGCTCTGCATCTCGATCAGGCGCGAGGCGGTGCGCTCGAAGGCGCCCTGCAGGCGCTGGCCGGTGTACAGCTCGACCGGCGAGGTGCTGGCGGTGCAGACCAGGTTGACGTGGCGGTCGTACAACTCGTCGATCAGGTTGACGAAGCGGCGCGCGGCATCCTCATTCAGGCGATCAAAGGCGGGAATGCCGCCCAGCAGCACCGTGTTGAACTCGTGCGCGATCTCGATGTAGTCCGAGGGCCCGCGCGGGCCCTCGCACAGCGCGGCAAAATCGAACCAGGCAATGCTCTTGCCACGGCCGCGCACCGGAATCTTGCGGCCCTCGATCTCGATGTTGCCGGGCTTGGCCGGCTGGCCGCCGCTCAGTTCGCTCCAGCGCGTGGCCAGCCAGTCGTCGCTGTCGGCGGCCAACGGTGCGCGGTACACCGGCGAGCGGGTCAGCGCGCGCATCCGGTAGTCCTCGGTGCCTTCGGCGTACAGCTCGACGCAGAAGCGCTGCAACAGGCCGATGGCCGGCAGGAAGCTCTCGCGCTGCAGGCCGTTGAGGTACAGGTTCTCCACCGCCGTGTTGGAGGTGGTGACCAGGGTCACGCCTTCGGCGAACAGGCGCTCCAGCAGCCGCGCCAGCAGCATCGCATCACCGATGTCGGTGACGAAGAATTCGTCCAGCACCAGCACGCGCAGGTTGCTGCGCCACTCCTGGGCGATCTTCGCCAGCGGGTCGCTCTGCCCCTGGTGCTCACGCAGGCGCTCGTGGACGCTGCGCATGAAGCGATGGAAGTGGGTGCGGTACTTCTGCTTGATCGGCAGCCCGTCGTAGAACAGGTCGACCAGGAAGGTCTTGCCGCGGCCGACGCCGCCCCAGAAGTACAGGCCCTTCACCGGCTCGGGCTTCTTCCAGAACGCGGACAGGCGGTCCAGCCAACCGTCCTCGGCACTGTCCAGCAGGCCCAGGTGGATGCGGTCCAGCTCGGCCAGCGCTGCATGCTGGGCCGGGTCGTCCTGCCAGTCACCACGGGCGACCCCTTCCGCGTACCGCTGCGACGGGGTCAACTCGGTTGCACTCATGCCGCCGCGCCCAACCAATGCTTCACGCCGTGGGTCAGTGCGCCGCGCAGGTCGATCAGCTTGCGGTGGAAGAAGTGGCTGGTCTCGGGCATGCGCACCAGCTCATGCGGGAACTCCAGCGTGTCCAGCCACTGGTAGACAGCCTGCGGGTCGACGATCTCGTCCTGCTCGCCCTGGATCACCAGCCAGCGCGCCGGCGGCACGATGCCATCGAAGTCCCAGCGGCCGGCCGGTGGCGCGATCGAGATCAGCGCTTCCGGCTGCAGCGCGGCAGCGGCCTTCAGCGACACGAACGAGCCGAAGCTGAAACCGGCCAGCCACAGGCGGTCGTGCGGGCGCTGGCTGCGCACCCAGGCGGCGACCGCCTTCAGGTCATCCTGCTCGCCCACGCCGTGGTCGAACTCACCGGCCGACGCGCCAACACTGCGGAAGTTGAAGCGCACCGTAGCGATGCCCAGCTCGCGCAGGGTGGTGGCGGTCATGGTGACCACCTTGTTGTGCAGGGTGCCGCCTTCGGTGGACAGCGGATGGCAGACGATGGCCACGATCGGCTGCACCGGCGCGTCGGCCTTGGGCAGGTCGACGACCACTTCCAGCGGGCCGGCCGGGCCATCCAGTTGGAGACAGGCGGTTTCGCCGGGGGCGACGGGGAACGAGGGCTTGTGCATGGCACCATGATACCGTCCCCCGCCCCTGCCCTGTGCCCGCCCCATGCTCTACCTGTCTTTGGCCGTGATCTGCAGCGTGCTGGTTTCGGTGGTGTTGAAGGTGGCTGGACGCCGCCAGCTGGATGTCGCGCAGATGGTCACCTGGAACTATCTGGTGGCGGCAACGCTCACCGCCGCGGTACTGCGGCCGCCACTCGATGCGCTGCGCGCGCCACATGCCCCGTGGCTGTCGTTGCTGGCGCTGGCGGTGGTGCTGCCGTCGATCTTCCTGGTGCTGGGCCGAGCGGTGGCGGTGGCCGGCATCGTCCGCAGTGACGTGGCGCAGCGCTTGTCGCTGCTGCTGTCACTGGCCGCCGCGTTCCTGTTCTTCGGCCAGACCGCCACGCCGTGGAAGCTGGCCGGGCTCGGCCTGGGCCTGTTGGCGATGGTGGCGATCAGCCTGCGCCCACGCGGGCCGGTGGTCGCGTCCTCGCCCGGCGGCTGGGGCTGGCTGCTGGGGGTATGGGCCGGGTTTGCGGTGGTGGACGTGCTGCTCAAGCAGGTGGCGCTGTCCGGCACGCCGTCGATGGCGGCGGTGCTGGCCAGCTTCAGCGTGGCCTTCGTGCTGATGCTGGCCCTGCAGCTGTGGCGGCATGCGCGTGGCCGCAGCCGGCTGGCCTGGCGGAACCTGGGCGCAGGCGCGCTGCTGGGCCTGCTCAATGGCGGCAACATCCTGTTCTATGTGCATGCGCACCAGTCGATGCCGGACAACCCGGCCACCGTGTTCGCAGGCATGAACATCGGCGTGGTGGTGCTGGGTGCACTGGTGGGCGTGTTTGCCTTCGGCGAGGCCACCACGAAGTGGAACCGTGCCGGTTTGGCGCTGGCGGTGCTGGCGATCGGACTGATCGCCTGGGGGTGAGCATTGGTCGCGGCGGGCCATTTCCGCGCCCGCGGAGGGATGTCACTTTTCTTTTCGCGCGAAAAGAAAAGTGACCAAAAGAAACGCGCCGCCAGCCGCGAGCCGGTGCTGTGCACCGGTACCCTGCGCTTCTCGGCTCGCTTGAAGGCGGACTGGAGGATAAAAAGCAACAGCAGGATCCGTGCCGATCAAGGTCGCTCCCAGAGCAGATCCCCGGCGAACCCTATCTGTCGAAACCCAGCAGCAGCGGGTCGTGGTCGGAGCTGCGCCACGGGCCCTGCACGTTGCGGCCCTGATAACCGCTGGCGTCCTGCTCATCGGCATTGCTGTGCCATTCGGCGGCACCGCGCAGGCGCCTGGCCATGCCCGGGCTCAGCAGCGCGTGGTCGAGGCGGCCGGTGTAGCCGTTGTAGACGTAGCTGTAGGGATGCTCGGCCTTGGCGACCTTGAACGCGTCCTGCCAGCCCAGGTCGTGCAGGGTGCGGATCGGGTCTTCCATCGCGTAGGCATTGAAATCGCCGAGCAGCACCGCGTCCTTTGTACCGGTACCGGTCGGATCCGTCTGCAGCCAGGCATGCAGCTGCTGCGCCGAGGTCATGCGGGTGGCGTTCCAGCAGCCCTGGTTGTCGTTGCGATCGGCGTCGGCGCCGCTGGCGTCGCGGCAGCCCTTCGACTTGAAGTGATTGGCCACCACCACGAACGGCGCGCCCTGCTTGCCCTGGAAGGCCTGCGCCAGCGGCACGCGGCTGTGCTCGACGAATGGGCCGCCGGTCAACGTAGCCGGCGTGCCGACCGGCTGCAGGCGTGAGCTGCGGTAGATGATGCCGACCCGGATCGGGTTGTCGCCGGGGCCGTTGCCGGCATCGACGAAGCGCCAGTCGCCCTGCGCGCCGCGGTCACGGTTGAGCGCATCGACCAGTTCGGCGATGGCCGACTGCGGGCCGTAGCCGTCGTTCTCCAGCTCCATCAGCGCGGCGACGTCGGCGCCCAGCGCGTTGACCGTGGCGACCAGCTTGGCCACCTGCGCCTTGTGCTCGTCCAGCGTGCGGGCGCCGCGCAGGGTCGGGAAGCCGCCGCCCTGGCCATCACCGTTGAAGAAGTTCTCCAGGTTGAAGGCGGCCACGTGCAGGCTGCCCGGCACCGTCGGCACCGCCGGGCGCCTGAGTTCCGGCAGTTTCAGCACACCTTCGACCTGCAGGCGCGGATGGCCCTGCGCGTCCATGCGCACGATGCCCTGCACGTCGCGCAGCTGCATGCCGGTGCGCAGCACGGGGCTGCCCGGCAGGTACGCCACGCTGGCGGGGTCTCGGGCATCACTGCCATCTTCCAGCACCAGGCGGCGGCGCTGGTTGTCGGCCATCACCTGCTCATAGCCGGCAGTACCCGGCGCGGCCACTTCGGTCGGCTGCCAGAGGCGACCATCGAAGGCTACGGTGAGCTGGCCGAAGCGCTCCAGGCCGTCGGTACCGGCCAGGGTCAGCGGTGCGGCGATGCGCACCCGCTGACCATCCAGCGCGCGCCAGTCGGCCGGCGCGGCGGTCAGCACCACGGTGGCGCTGCTGCGCGCGGCGGGCGCCGCGACCGGCGCGACCTGCGGCTGGGCCTGGGCAAAGGCGCTGGCCGGCAGCAGCAGGGACAGGGCAAGGGCGAGGGAACGGCGGCGCATCGACGGGCGACTCCATGGAAGAGGCGCACAGACTAACCCTGAAATGCGAAACGCCGCCTGCGCAGCGGGGGCATATGAGCGATCAGGCCTCGGTGGGCAAAGCTCAGTAGGTGGTAGAGCCGAGCCCACGCTCGGCTGCGCCTGGCCACACCGTGCGCAGAGCAGCCGAGCGTGGGCTCGGCTCTACAGGAAGCGGCGCGTTGCGGCGGCTATTTCAGGTTGCCCAGCATCCAGTCCACGGTGGCATGGATCTGTTCTTCGGTCAGTGCCGGGTTGCCGCCCTTGGGCGGCATGATGCCGCCGTCGGGGCCGGTATAGCCCTCGATGGCGTGCTTGTAGAGCGTGTCCTTGCCCTGCGCGATGCGCTTGTCCCAGTGCGAATGGTCCAGCGTCGGTGCCATGCCCACGCCGGTGGTGTGGCAGGCGGTGCACAGGTTGTCGAAGATCACCTTGCCATCCTTGGTGCCGCCGTAGGCCACCTGCGACGCGGCCTTGGCCAGCGCGGCGGCCTTGGCGGCAGCCTGCGCGGCGGCGCCGGTGCTGCCGGCGTAGACTGCACCGGTCGGCGAGATGCGCTGTTCGGTGCGTTTGGCCGCGGTCGGCGACACCTCGGGCGGAATCCGGGTGTGGATGTAGGCGGCAAGGAGGATGAGGCCGAGGGTGATGGTCGCCAGCAGCGCGATCACCATGGAGAAGCGTTTCAGGAACTCCAGATCGTAATTCCGCACTCTTCGTTACCCCTGGCTGATAGTCGTTGGACCACGGCTGAGCGACTGCGTGATGGGCCGAGTATAGAACGCACTTTGCGTGCGACAACAGGCGTCACTGCTGATGCGGCGCAGCATGCGGCCGTGGCCGCATGCGGGTAGCGCCGGGCCGTGCCCGGCGAGCGCGAAGCGCGGCAACAACGGTCGAGGTTGGCAACAGCCGCCGGGCTTGGCCCGGCGCTACCGGATTGCCGGGGCGCCGATCGCGCGCAGGCAGAAGCTGCAGATCGCATCCACCAGCGCGTCTTCGTCGCGGTGCGCTTCGCGGCTGGGTGCGGTCGGGCCGACCATCGCTTCGGTGAAGGCGCCGACCAGGCACGCAGCGGCCACATGCGCGTCCTGCGCCGGCAGCTCACCGGCCGCCACGCCCTCCTCCACCAGCCGCAGGAACACGTCGCCGAAGGCGCGACGACCGCGCATGCGCTCGGCTTCCACATCCGGGTCGACCGGTTCGACGATGAAGGCGTGCGCGAGCCCCGGCCCGGCCAGGGCACGGCGGACGAAGGCAGTGATCGCCAGCCGCAGCCGCTCGCTGGCCGCCTCCGGGCCACTGGCGATCCGCTCCATGATCGCGACCTCGTGGGCCACGGCGGCATTGAGGACTTCCACGAACAGCTCTGCCTTGGACGGGAAATGCCGGTAGATCAGGCCGGTGGACACCCCCGCCTGGGTTGCCACCGCAGTCACCGGGGCATTGCGCCAGCCGCCAGTGGCGACCAGCGCGCGGGTGGCCAGCAGGATCCGTTCACGGGCGCCCGCCAGGCGTTCTTCCATCAATGCAGAGCGTTTATAGGCCATGTTCTGATTCTAGTTTCAATTTTTGAATTCGTATTCACTTCTTACCCGAACCCCGCTACGCTGGGGCCATCGCCCGTGTGGGTGACGGTCCTGCAGACCGCCGCCCACTCCCCCGCCGGGTGCGTCCATTCCTGCCATCCCGCCGTGGAGCCACCACAATGCACGTGCCATCCCTGAACTTCGATCTTGGCGAAGACATCGACCTGCTGCGCCAGAGCGTGGCCCATTTTGCCGCCGCCGAGGTCGCGCCGCTGGCCGCCGAGGCCGATGCCAGCAACCAGTTCCCGCTGGCGCTGTGGCCGAAGCTGGGCGAACAGGGCCTGCTCGGCCTCACCGTGGAAGAAGCATACGGTGGCACCGGCATGGGCTACCTGGCCCACGTGGTGGCGATGGAGGAAATCTCGCGTGCCTCCGGCGGCATCGGCCTGTCCTATGGCGCGCACTCCAACCTGTGCGTGAACCAGCTGCGCAAGAACGGCAACGAAGAACAGAAGCAGCGCTTCCTGCCCGGACTGTGCAACGGCAGCCTGGTCGGCGCGCTGGCGATGAGCGAGCCGGGGGCCGGTTCGGACGTGGTGTCGATGAAGCTGCGCGCGGACAAGCGCGGCGACCGCTACGTGCTCAACGGCAACAAGATGTGGATCACCAACGGCCCGGATGCCGACGTGCTGGTGGTCTATGCCAAGACCGACATGGAGGCCGGCGCCAAGGGCATCACCGCGTTCCTGGTCGAGAAGGGCATGAAGGGCTTTTCCACCGCGCAGAAGCTGGACAAGCTGGGCATGCGTTCTTCGCCCACCTGCGAGCTGGTGTTCCAGGATTGCGAGATTCCTGAAGAGAACGTGCTGGGCCAGGTTGGCGGTGGCGTGCGCGTGCTGATGTCCGGCCTGGACTACGAGCGCGTGGTGCTGTCCGGTGGCCCGCTGGGCCTGATGGCCGCGGCCATGGACGTGGTGATGCCGTATGTGCACGAGCGCCACCAGTTCGGCGAGCCGATCGGCAGCTTCCAGCTGATCCAGGCCAAGATCGCCGACATGTACGTGGGCCTGGGTGCCTGCCGCGCGTATGTCTATGCCGTGGCACGCGCCTGCGACCAGGGCCGCACCACCCGCCAGGACGCCGCCGGTGCCATCCTGTACGCCGCCGAGAAGGCCACCTGGCTGACCGGTCAGGCGATCCAGATCCTGGGCGGCAACGGCTACATCAACGAATACCCGACCGGCCGCTTGTGGCGCGATGCCAAGCTGTATGAGATCGGCGCCGGCACGTCCGAGATCCGCCGCATGCTGATCGGCCGCGAACTGTTCCAGCGCACCCTGTAAGGCCACTGCGATGACCGTATTGAGCACCCAGCTGCAACCGGGCAGCGAAACGTTTGAAAGCAACCGCGCGGCCATGCAGGCCGTGGTCGACGACCTGCATGCCACCCTCGCCCGCACCGCGCTGGGTGGCAGCGAAGCCGCACGCGCCAAGCACACCGCGCGCGGCAAGCTGCTGGTGCGCGACCGCATCGACGCCCTGCTCGACCCGGGCAGCGCGTTCCTGGAAATCGCGCCGCTGGCCGCGCACGGCATGTACGAAGACGCCGTGCCGGCCGCTGGCGTAGTGGCCGGCATCGGCCGCGTGAGCGGCGTGGAATGCGTGATCGTGGCCAACGATGCCACGGTCAAGGGCGGCACCTACTACCCGATGACGGTGAAGAAGCACCTGCGCGCGCAGGAGATCGCCGAGCAGAACCACCTGCCGTGCATCTACCTGGTCGATTCCGGTGGCGCGTTCCTGCCGCTGCAGGACGAAGTCTTTCCCGACCGCGACCATTTCGGCCGCATCTTCTACAACCAGGCCAACCTGTCGGCGCAGGGCATTCCGCAGATCGCCTGCGTGATGGGCAGCTGCACCGCTGGTGGTGCCTATGTGCCCGCGATGAGCGACGAGACGGTGATCGTGCGCGAGCAGGGCACGATCTTCCTCGGCGGCCCGCCGCTGGTGAAGGCGGCCACCGGCGAAGTGGTGACGGCCGAGGAACTGGGTGGTGCCGATGTGCACACGCGCATCTCCGGCGTGGCTGACCACATGGCCGACAACGACCTGCAGGCGCTGGCACGGGTGCGCGCGATCATCGCCCAGCTCAACTGGCGCAAGCCGGAACCGGCGATGGCGGTGCAGGCCAGCGAAGAACCGCTGCTGCCAGCGCACGAACTGTACGGCGTGATCCCGGCCGATACGCGCAAGCCCTACGACGTACGCGAAGTGATCGCGCGACTGGTGGACGGCTCGCGCTTCGACGAATTCAAGCCGCGCTACGGCGCAACGCTGGTCACCGGCTTCGCCCATCTGAACGGCTACCCGATCGGCATCATCGCCAACAACGGCATCCTGTTCTCCGAGTCGGCACTGAAGGGCGCGCACTTCATCGAGCTGTGCACCCAGCGCAACATCCCGCTGGTGTTCCTGCAGAACATCACCGGCTTCATGGTCGGCCGCAAGTACGAACAGGGCGGCATCGCCAAGGACGGGGCCAAGCTGGTGATGGCGGTGGCCTGCGCCAAGGTACCCAAGTTCACCGTGGTGATCGGTGGCTCGTTCGGTGCGGGCAACTACGGCATGTGCGGCCGCGCCTATTCGCCCAACTTCCTGTGGATGTGGCCGAACGCGCGCATCGGCGTGATGGGTGGCGAACAGGCCGCCAGCGTGCTGGCCACGGTCAAGCGCGATGGCATCGAGGCCAAGGGCGGCCAGTGGCCGGCAGCGGAGGAAGACGCGTTCAAGGCGCCGATCCGCGACCAGTTCGAGCAGCAGGGCCACCCGTACTACGCCAGCGCGCGCCTGTGGGACGACGGCGTGATCGATCCGGCCGACACCCGCCGGGTGCTGGCGCTGGCGCTGTCGGCCAGCCTCAACGCCGCCCCGCAGCAGACGCGCTTCGGCGTGTTCCGCATGTAACCCGTGCCATGACCGAGCCTGTTGCCATGTTCACCAAAGTCCTGATCGCCAACCGCGGCGAAATCGCCTGCCGCGTCATCGCCACCTGCCGCCGCCTCGGCATCGCCACCGTGGCGGTGTATTCCGATGCCGACCGCAATGCACGCCACGTACGCCTGGCCGACGAGGCCATCCACATCGGCCCGGCCGCCGCGCGTGAGAGCTACCTGCGCGGCGACGCCCTGCTCGACGCCGCACGCCTGACCGGCGCGCAGGCGATCCACCCCGGTTACGGCTTCCTGTCCGAGAATGCCGACTTCGCCGATGCCTGCGCCGCCGCCGGCGTCACCTTCATCGGGCCGCCGGCCAGCGCGATCCGCGCGATGGGTGACAAGAGCGCGGCCAAGGCGTTGATGGCCAAGGCCGGTGTGCCACTGACGCCGGGCTACCACGGCGACCAGCAGGAGCCGGCGTTCCTGCGCGCGCAGGCCGATGCCATCGGCTACCCGGTACTGATCAAGGCCAGCGCCGGTGGCGGTGGCAAGGGCATGCGCAAGGTCGAACGCAGCGAGGACTTCGTCGATGCACTGGCCAGCTGCCAGCGCGAGGCCGCCTCGGCATTCGGCAACCACCATGTGCTGGTCGAGAAGTACGTCGAGCGCCCGCGCCATATCGAGATCCAGGTGTTCGGCGACAGCCACGGTGATGCGGTCTACCTGTTCGAGCGCGACTGCTCAGTGCAGCGCCGCCACCAGAAGGTGCTGGAAGAAGCGCCCGCCCCCGGCATGAGCCCCGAACGTCGTGCTGCGATGGGCAAGGCCGCGGTCGATGCCGCGCGCGCGGTGGGCTACGTCGGTGCCGGCACGGTGGAGTTCATCGCCGGCCCTGACGGCGATTTCTACTTCATGGAAATGAACACCCGCCTGCAGGTCGAGCATCCGGTCACCGAGTACATCACCGGCACCGACCTGGTGGAGTGGCAGCTGCGCGTAGCCTCGGGCCAGCCGCTGCCGCTGCGCCAGGAGCAGCTGGCGATCCACGGCCACGCCATCGAGGCGCGGCTGTATGCCGAAGACGCCGACCGTGGTTTCCTGCCGTCCACCGGCCTCCTGCGCCGCCTGCGCCTGCCGGCGCCGTCGACTCATGTGCGCGTGGATACCGGTGTCGAGGAAGGCGACAGCATCACGCCGTACTACGATCCCATGATTGCCAAGCTGATCGTCTGGGACGTGGACCGCGACGCCGCGCTGCGCCGCATGAGCCAGGCCCTGGCCGACTGCCAGGTAGTGGGCGTGACCACCAATGCCGGCTTCCTGCGCCGCCTGGTGAACACCGATTCGTTTACCCACGCCAAGCTGGATACCGCGCTGATCGAGCGCGAGCAGGCCGCATTGGCCCGGGTGGGTGACAGCGATGATGCGCTGTGGCTGCTGGCGGCGGTGGCCGCCGTGGCCACTACTGCAGGTGCAGCCAGCGACGCGCGCGACCCGCATTCGCCGTGGCAGGCGCAGGACGGCTGGCGCCTTGGCGCGCCCGCGCCGCGCGTGCTGCCGCTGCAGCAGGGCGAATGCCGGCACACGCTGAAGGTGTGGGCGCAGGCCGATGGCTGGCGCGTGCAGTGCGATGACGCGGCACCCGTGCAGGTGATCGGCACCGCCGATGTGCGCGGGCTGGCGGTACAGCTGGGCGGGCGCCGCTGGACACTGCAGCTGCTGCGCGAGGGTGACCAGCTGTACCTGTTCGGCACCGACGGCCAGCACCGTTTCACCCTGCATGATCCGGTGAGCGAATCGGACCACGCCGTGGCCGATGCCGGCAGCCTGCTGGCACCGATGCCCGGGAAGATCGTGGCCACGCTGGTCGCCGCCGGTACCGAGGTCAAGCGCGGCACGCCGCTGGTGGTGCTGGAAGCAATGAAGATGGAGCACACCCTGCAGGCGCCGGCCGACGGCACGGTGAAGGGCTACCGCGCCAAGGCCGGTGACCAGGTCAACGACGGCGCGGTGCTGGTGGACTTCGAAGCGGCGTGAACGCCGGGGCGACGGTCGCTCAGCGGTCGTCGCCCGCCGTCACCCGACCAGCGGGATCGAATTCGGCCGTGTCCAATGTGGCACTGCGCCAGCCCAGGCCGCAGATGGCCATCGCGCTCTGGCCGATGCCATCGAAGCCGAAGGCGCGATCGACATCGGCATCGTTGATGGCTGCGGTGACGAAGGCGGCCAGGCCGCGCTCGGTCGCGCACAGGTACAGCAGCTGCGAGATGTGGCCGACATCCAGCGTCACCGCACGATGCGCCTTGGCGTGGTTGCGGTACTTCCAGAAGCAGCGGTCATAGCGCGGCGCCAGCACCAGCAGCGCCGGTGCATCGGCGAACCACGCCTGACCGGACAGCATCCGCCGTGCCAGCGCGGGCAATGCATCAGGCGGCGGCGAGGGCAGCGGCAGCACGGCGTGCTGCACCGGGTGGTAGTGGTACAGGCCCGGTGCCAGTCCTTCCACGTTCTGCACCAGCAGGAAGCCTTCGGTGGGATGCAGGCCGCCACCGGAAGGCACGTTCTTCTTCAGGAACTCGGTATCGCGCTCGACCTTCTGCACCGCGTGCGCCATCAGCGTGCGTTGCAGCACCTGGGCCAGCAACGGCAGCGGCAGCGCGCGCTGCGGGTCGAAATTGCGGCAGGTGGTGCGGCGCGCCAGCAGTGCGTCGAACGCGGCCTCTTCGCTGCGCGGCAGCGGCTGGTAGTCGCCCTGCATGGGCTGCACCACCGGCGGCGGCGGCCCGAGGCGCTGGCGCAGGCCGGCAGCGGTGTCCAACCCCTGCCGGCGCATGTCCTCCACGCTGTCCACGGCCTGCCAGCGTGCATGGCGATGGGCCAGTGCAGCCAGCGGCCACCACTGGCTGCGCCGCAGCGCCTCGTCGCGCAGCTGGTGCCCCACCTCGCTCGGCGGGTCGGTCAGCAGCAGGCCCTGCTCGACCAGGCGGGCCAGCATCGCCGGGGAGGCATCGGCGGGCGGTTCGCTCCAGCGGTGCGCGCTGAGCTCGCCCAGCAGCTGGCGCTCCTCGGCATCCACCGGCAGTGGCTGGTCCAGATGCGCGGCCAGCGCCACCCAGCTGATCTGGCTGTCCATCTCGGCGTGGCCGGCCAGCATCGCGCGCAGGTCCAGGGTGACCGCCTCGCGGGGCTCGAACATCAGGCTGGCGCAGCGGCGCAGGCGCATGGGTTTCCTTCCTTCTGCCGCACAACCGGCATAGCAGCAACGACCGCGGCGCGGCCAACTTTAGCGATGTGCACAGCGCGGCCCTCAATGGCAGGCTGTCGCGGCCGATACGAGACACTCCACCTACGGACGATCCCCATGAGCACCCATCCCCGCCTTTCCGCCGCAGACGCCAGCCTCCTGCTGGACCACCTGATCGGCAATGACGACTTCCGCAGCCACTTCACCGCGTCGCCTGCCAAGGCGCTGGCCTCGATCGGGCTGGACGGTGCCGTTGGCGAGAACGACTGCATGAAGATCGGCACCCTGGCCTCGGTCGAAGAGCTGAGCCAGGTGCGTGACGGGCTGCAGGCCCACCTGTCCGGGTCGGTGGCGGCCATGACCGTGGTGTTCTGCTTCGAAGCCGGCAAGGTCGGCGAGCGCATCGACGGCTGACCCGCCATCAGGGCGCGCCGGCCGTGGCCGGCGTAGCCCACGTGGAGACGTCATGCACGTTCAGCGGTTGCCAGACCTGCATGGCGGTGACCTCGGCAATGGCCTGGCCGCGATGTTGGGCCAGCCAGGCCTGCTGGCGGCGTACCGCGGCTTCATTGCCCTGTGCGCGCACCGCGAGCAGCAGCACGACGTGTGCCTGCACCGGCTCGCTGCCATCGAGCATCGGCTCGATCAGGGTGCGGGCAGCCTCGGGCCGCTGCATCTGCAGTTCGTCCATGGCGCTGACGATGCGCAGCCAGCGGTCCGCGACCGGACTGCGCAGGCTGCGCAGCAGGGGCCGCTGCTCGTCCAGCCAGCGCCTGGCCAGTTCGAACTGGCCCTGCCGCTGCGCCAGGTGGACCAGTGCCAGCCATTGCAGGCCACGGGCATGCAGCATGGGATCATCACGCTCCTGCAGCATCGGCTGCAGCAGCGCCGCAATGGCCTGCAGCCCGGCACGGTCAGCGCTCGGGCACAGCGCCGCCACGCTGGCGTGCTGCAGGCGCTGCTGCACCTGCAGGTCGATCAGCGTCGGCGCCGCTGCATCTTCGCGTATCGCCTGCTGCATGGCCGCGCAATCGCGCTGCGCAGCAGCCAGCAACAACTGCGCACGCAGCTTCATCCGCTCCTGCAGTCCATCACTGGCGTGGATCTGCGGCAACAGCTGCGCGGCCTTCGCGTACTGTCCCTGCGCCACCAGCACATCCACGCCGGTCTCATCGGCATCATCGCGACCGCGCAGGACCTGCGCCTGGGCCAGCGTTTCGGCAGCGAGCTGCGGTTGGTTGGCAGCGATCTGTATCCGCACCAGATGGACCAGCGGATACAGCCGCAGCGGATCCTGCGGTACTGCGGCCGCACGCGCATAGGGTTCGGCCTCGCTGAACTGGTTGGCCTGCAGCAGGTACCAGGACGTGTTGGACAGCCCCGCGAACGAATCCGGATAGACCTTGGCCAACGTGCGCCATTGCTCCAGCGCCCAGCCACCCGGCTCCAGCTCGGCCATCCAGGCCTTCAGGTACAGCCGCTCGCGTGGCGGCAGCCGATCCTGCAGGTCCAGCGCATGCTGCATGGCTTCGCGTGCACGCCGCCCTGCCTCGACGCGCGCATGCAGTTTGGCCACGCCCATGTAGGCCAGGGCGAAACCGGGATCGATATCGATCGCCGCCTGGTACAGGTTGCGCGCCTCCTCGAAGCGACGCTGGCCCAGTGCACTCTCCGCCAGCGCGAATGCTCGCAGTGCGCGCAGGTCCTGGGTCGATGCCCGCGGCAGCGGCAACGACTGTTCCAGGCTCGCCACCGATTCGCCCAGTCCGCGACGCAGGCGCCCGACCACGTCGTCCACCGCGAACACCATCTGGTCGGATCGATCCACGGTGGCGGTGAACGTCTGGATCACCTGGCCGCTGCCGGGTGCGGCGACATCGATGGCCAGCTCGTAGCCACCGATCTTCTGCCGCACCGTCGGCAGCAGCACGGCGCGCGCGCCTTCCCGCACCGCCACGTTGGCCGCGGTATCGCGGCTGAGCCGGGTATCGCCCGAGAGCCGCGCCATTTCCAGGCTTTCGCGGATCTTGCCCTCCGACAGCACGTTCACGTAGCGCGATTGCTCCAGCGCGATCCGGATCGCGTGCCGCATCGAGTCGTCGAAGATCGAGTCGCCGGTGAGGTTGTCGACATCACCGAGCACCACCCAGTCGCGCTCGGCGAACGCGATCGCCGGTTCCGGCCGCAGCAGCAGCCAGCCGCCCAGCACCGCCACCGCCAGCACCAGGCCTTCGGCGGCCAGCACCAGCGGCTGCCGCCACAACGGCAGGTCGCGGCGGGCCTTGGCATTGGCACGCGGCATGCGCAGCGGTGCGGAGCCGATCTCGCCCACTTCGATCACTTCCTGTACCACCGGCACGCCCTTGAAGCGCCAGCGCCCGTGTGACTTCCACAACAGGCGCGTGCCGCGCTCGCCCAACGCATCGGTGGCACGGCGGGTCAGCGATTCGGCTACCGCCGACAACAGGATCTGGCCGGGCCGGGCCAGCATCATCAGGCGCGCCGCCATCGGCTTGGCCAGGCCTTCCACTTCCATCGACTTGGCGCCGGCGCGGACTGCCTCGGCACTGTTTTCCCAGGTCAGCACGTCGCCCACATGCAGGCCGGCACGCGCGCGCAGTTCAATCGCACGCTGCTGGCCCAGCGCATGCAGTTCACGCTGGTAGTCCAGGGCGAAGCCCAGGGCATCGATGGCGCGCTCGAACAGCATGAACAGGCCGTCCGAACGATCGATCAGCTGGCCATTCCAGCGGTGCTGCAGCACCAGCACCAGGCGGTCGTGTTCCTGGAACAGGCTCGCCGCCGCCACGTCGCCGATCCGCTCGACCAGCTGCAGCGAATCACACAGATCAGTGAACAGCAGGGCGCGTAGCTGTGGGCTATGCGGGGCTGACGTTCCGTTGTCGCCATTCATCGCCTGCATCTCCCTATTGGCCGTCCGGATCATCCACCCAGCGCAGGCAGTTGCCGCCATCACGCTTGGCCCGGTACAGCGCCCGATCGGCGCTGGCATACCACTCACTCCAGCCCGCGTCGGCATCCAACAGGCTGGCTCCGATGCTGACCAGGCTTACATGCGGCGTGCCGTGACTGCGCTCGAGCAGGCCGTGCACCGCGCTGAGGATGAACTCGGCAGCGTGCTGCACGATCTCGCGGTTGCCACGGCGCAGCATCAGGCAGAACTCATCGCCGCCAAGCCGGCAGGCCAGATCCTGTTCGCCAGCCATCGAGCGCAGGATGTTGCCCATGCTCTGCAGCACGCGGTCGCCGGCCTGGTGGCCGTGGCGGTCGTTGATCTGCTTGAAGCGGTCGCAGTCGATCAGCAGCAGCGCCTGTGGCGGCCCCTCGGCACGCTCGCGGCACTCCTGCAGGTACAGGGTGAGGCCACGGCGGTTGTGCAGGCCGGTCAGTTCATCGGTACGCACCAGCTCGCGGGTGTGGGTCAGCTGGTGGGTGGTGATGTAGAGGTTGTCCAGCGCGGTTTCCAGATCGTGGTTGCGCCGGCGCAGCTGGCTGATCAGGGCCTGTTCGTTGGCCAGCACGCGCATGATCGTGCGGCGCAGGAAATAGGCCACCAGGCCCGGATTGGATTCGACCAGCCGGTGGAAATCAGCCGGCCCCAGTTCCAGCACATCGCAGTCGACCAGCGCGCGCGCGCTCGCGCTGCGCAGGTGGTCGCCGACCAGCAGGCCCAGTTCTCCGAAGAACTCATGCTGCCCGAGTGTCTTGATCACCAGGTCCTCGCCGAAGTCCAGTTCGATCTGGCCTTCGAGGATCACATACATGCGCTCGCCGCGGTGACCACGCTGGAACAGCCACTGTCCGGCACGGAGCTTGCATGCGCGGGCGAATCTGGCAAACAATGCCACCTCGGCATCTGACAACAGCGCGTGCACGATCTCGGCCATCGCCACCCGGGCGATACCTGTCGTCACATCACTGTTCTCGGCCGCACCCCTGCCGGTCATTCCCTGCACCCGCCGCCAGCGTCCCCTGGTGAGCCGCGGAGCATAGCACCGCTTTAAAGTGTGCGCCCTATCTCATTTTGACCGCTCTGCCGATCTTGATTGATGTGAAGATCGGTGGTGGCCCGTTCTGGTCACGGGCGCCCGGGCAAAACCCCTGCTGTATCAATTCGATGCCGGGTTTCACAGGGTTTCGGCCAAGTTGCCGGAACCCGGGGTGCGCCTGATTGACGCTGCCCGCTGGCTGCCCCTTGCATCGATACAACAACGCCGGCAGGTCCCCCGACCGGCCGGCGTTGTCTGGCCCTTCCCTGGCCACCCTGATCACCCGGTGCCCGGTAGTGCCGGGCGCCGGCCCGCCCCCGCAAGGGGGTGGGGCAAAACCCAGGGGGGGCGGCCCCCCGGCGGCCACTACCGGATCACGCGGCGCGTTCGCTGCGCCCGCCATGGAACTGCTCTTCCTCGGTCGAGCCGGTCAGCGCGGTGGTCGACGACTGGCCCTGCTGAATCGCCTGGGTCACCGCATCGAAATAGCCGGTACCCACCTCACGCTGGTGCTTGACCGCAGTGAAGCCGCGCTCGGCCGCTTCGAACTCGGCTTCCTGCAGTTCCACGAACGCGCTCATCTGGCGGCGTGCGTAGCCGTGGGCCAGATTGAACATGCCGTAGTTCAGCGCATGGAATCCGGCCAGGGTGATGAACTGGAACTTGTAGCCGTAGCTGCCCAGCTCGCGCTGGAACTTCGCAATCGTGGCGTCATCCAGGTTCTTCTTCCAGTTGAAGCTGGGCGAGCAGTTGTAGGCCAGCAGCTTGCCCGGGAACTTCGCATGGATCGCCTCGGCGAACTTGCGCGCGAATTCCAGGTCCGGCTTGCCGGTCTCGCACCACACCAGGTCGGCGTAGGGCGCATAGGCCAGGCCGCGGCTGATCGCCTGGTCCAGGCCGTTGCGGGTCTTGTAGAAGCCTTCGACGGTGCGCTCACCGGTGGTGAACGGCTTGTCGTTGCCGTCGATGTCACTGGTCAGCAGATCCGCAGCTTCGGCATCGGTGCGCGCGACCAGCAGGGTCGGCACGCCCATCACGTCGGCGGCCAGGCGTGCGGCGTTGAGCTTCTCGATCGCCTCGCGGGTCGGCACCAGCACCTTGCCGCCCATGTGCCCGCACTTCTTCACCGAGGCCAGCTGGTCCTCGAAGTGCACGCCGGCGGCGCCGGCCTCGATCATCGCCTTCATCAGTTCAAAGGCGTTGAGCACGCCGCCGAAGCCGGCCTCGGCATCGGCCACGATCGGCTGCAGGAAGTCGATGTCATCCTTGCCTTCGGCGTGGTGCAGCTGGTCGGCGCGCAGCAGCGTGTTGTTGATGCGCTTGACCACCGCCGGCACCGAATCGGCCGGGTACAGCGACTGGTCCGGATACATCTGGCCAGCCAGGTTTGCGTCGGCCGCCACCTGCCAACCGGACAGGTAGATCGCCTTCAGGCCGGCCTTGACCTGCTGCATGGCCTGGTTGCCGGTCAGTGCACCCAGCGCGTTGACGAACTCGCGCTCATGCAGCGACGCCCACAGCTTCTCGGCACCCAGGCGGGCCAGCGAATGCTCGATGTGGACGGTGCCGCGCAGGCGCACCACGTCGGCGGCGCTGTAGTTGCGCTGGATGCCTTCCCAACGCGGGTGGGTATCCCAGTCGTGCTGGATCTGTTCGGCAGTGGGCAGCTTGCTCATGTCTTTCTCCAGTTCGGTTCGTGCGTGCAGCGGGGAGGGAAACGGCGGGTTTGCGGGCAGTCGGTCAATCGATGCGCGCGTAAGCCGGCAGGGTCAGGAAATCGGTCAGTTCGTCGCTGCGGCTCAGTTCGCCGAGCAGGGCGATGGCCTCGCTGATGCGCGCGCCACCGGGCAGCGCGGCGGTATCGCCCAGCCGTGCTGGCAGCTGCGCCAGGGTGGAATCCAGCAGGGCCAGGTCGATCGCGGTGCCATCGTCCAGCTGCTGGCCCGGCGTATGCAGCCACTGCCACAGTTGGCTGCGGCTGATCTCGGCGGTGGCCGCGTCCTCCATCAGGTGATGGATCGGCACACAGCCGTTGCCATCCAGCCAGGCGGCCAGGTAGCGCACGCAGACTTCCACGTTGCCTTCGAAACCGGCGCGGGTGATGGTGCCCGGCGGCCGCGCGATCAGTTCGTCGCGGCCGACGCGCACATCCTGGCGCAGCACGCTGTGCTGGTTCGCACCGGGCATGTGCTCGTCGAAGATCGCCATCGCCACCGGAATCAGCGCCGGGTGCGCGACCCAGGTGCCGTCGTGGCCGGCGCTGACTTCACGCAGCTTGTCGGCGCGCACGCGGGCCATCGCCTGCTCGTTGGCAGCGGCATCGTTGTTGATCGGGATCTGCGCGGCCATGCCGCCCATCGCATGCGCACCGCGGCGGTGGCAGGTCTGGATCAGCAGTTCCGAATACGCCTTCAGGAATGGCTGGGTCATGGTCACCTGACCGCGTTCGGGCAGCACGCGGTCGGCGTGGCGGCGGAAGGTCTTCAGGTACGAGAAGATGTAATCCCAGCGCCCGCAGTTCAGGCCGACGATGCGGTCACGCAGTGCGTGCAGGATCTCGTCCATCTCGAACACCGCCGGCAGCGTTTCGATCAGCACGGTCACCTTGATCTGGCCGTGCGGCAGGCCGAGCATCCCTTCGATGTGCGACAGCGCGGTTTCCCACAGCGCCGCCTCTTCCATGCTCTGCAGCTTGGGCAGGTAGAAGTACGGGCCACGATCCTTCGCCTGCAGGGTGCGGGCGTTGTGGAAGGCGAACACCGCTGCGTCGAACAGGCCACCGGCGAGGAACTGGCCGTCGATGCGCACGTGCTTCTCGTCCAGGTGCCAGCCACGCGGGCGCACGATCAGCACCGCCTGCTCGTCGTACGGGCGCAGCGTGTAGTGCTTGCCATTGGGGGCGGTGTATTCCAAGTCGCCACGCACCGCGGCGGCCAGCGACTGCTGTCCGGCCAGCAGGTTGCGCCAGGTCGGCGAGGTCGAATCCTCGAAGTCGGCCATGAACACCTTGGCGCCGGAGTTCAGCGCGTTGATGACCATCTTCGGGTCGGTCGGGCCGGTGATCTCGACGCGGCGGTCCTGCAGCGCGGCCGGCAGCGGCGCAACGCGCCAGTCGCCGCTGCGGATCGCAGTGGTGTCTTCACGGAAGTCCGGCAGGCCGCCCTGGTCGAAGAACGCCTGGCGTTCACGGCGGGCCTGCAGCCTCGCCTGCCGGCCCGGTTCCACCGCGCGGTGCAGCGACACCAGCAGGGCCAGCAGCGGCGCCGGCAGCACGGTGTCCTGGCCGGCCACGCGGGTCGCCAGGGCGATGCCGGGGGTGGCCTTGGTGGCGGGGGTGGGAACGGCGGAAGCGACGGCGGACATGAGGCGACTCCAGCGGTGGGGGAACGTCTCCACGGTGCCGCCGGGCCTCAGTATTTGGCAAAACAGTTTTTGCAATGTTTTACATAAGTTGTGCTAATACTCGTTACACGATGAGCACACGCACCGCGCCAAGTCCGCGTTTTTCCTACAAATCCGACCGGCTGAAGCCGCTGCGCGCGTTCTGCCAGACCGTGCGCCTGGGCTCGGTCTCACGGGCGGCTGAGGCACTTTTCGTCAGCCAGCCGGCCATCAGCCTGCAGTTGCAGGCGTTGGAACGGGAGCTGGGGGTGCCATTGTTCGAGCGCAGCGGGCGGCGCCTGGTGCCCAGCCGCGAGGGCCAGCTGCTGTACGAGATGGCACAGCCGCTGGTGGAGAACCTGGACGGGCTGGAGGCGCGCTTCCGCGACAAGGTGCGCGGCCTGGACGCGGGCGAGCTCAACATCGCCGCCAACAGTTCGACCATCCTGTACCTGCTGCCGAAGATCGTCGAACGCTTCCGCCTGCACCATCCGGACGTGCGCCTGACCCTGCACAACGCGATCAGCGCCGACGGCACCGACCTGCTGCGCGAGGATGCCGCCGACCTGGCGATCGGTTCGATGACCGATGTGCCGGCCGACCTGACCTACGCCCCGGCCTACCGCTTCGAGCAGGTGCTGATCGCACCGCACGATCATCCGCTGGCCAAGGGCGGCGAGCTGGAGCTGGCCGATATTGCGCGCTATCCGCTGGTGCTGCCGCCGAAGCGGCAGATCACCTACCGGCTGGTGGACCAGGTGTTCCAGCGCCACCGCATCGCCTACACCGTGGCGCTGGAGGTGGGGGGCTGGGAAGTGATCAAGCAGTACGTGGCGATGGGCATGGGCATTTCCATCGTGCCGGCGCTGTGCCTGAACGAGGCCGACCACGAGCGGCTGGCGGCGCGATCGATGAAGCGCTGGTTCCCCGAGCGCAGCTACGGGGTGATCGTGCGCCGGGGCAAGGCGTTGTCGGCGCAGGCGCGGGCGTTCATCGAGCTGATCCAGCCGGAGTTGTTCAGCCCGCGCGATTACGATCAGAGCGGGCATTCGGAGCGGTGAGGGGTGTTCGGCAGGGCTGCGCCCTGCACCCGCCGAAGCCGAAGCAACAGCAAAAGCCGGCTATCCGTGGGATGGCGGGGTGAGTCCGGTTGCGGGGGACGCCGTAAACCCGTCCTGAAGTGACCCCCGCAACCGGACCCACCCCGCCTTCGACAGTTGGTCGCTGCTGTTGGTGCCAGCTGCTGTTGGTGGGTGCCGACCGTTGGTCGGCACGGGATCGGATCCCATCTCTGATTCATTTCCGGCTGACGATGAATAAACTGGCCCCATGTCCATTGAACTGCGCCACCTGCGCTACTTCCTCGCTGTCGCCGATACGCTGCACTTCGGCCAGGCGGCGGAGCGGCTGGGCATGTCACAGCCGCCGCTCAGCCAGCAGATCCGCCAGCTGGAAGAACTGATTGGCGCGCGCCTGTTCGTGCGCAGCCATCGCCGCGTGCAGCTGACGCCTGCGGGCGAGCTGCTGCAGGAACGTGCACGCGCCATCGTGCAGCAGGTGGAAACGGCCGTGGACGAGGTACAGCGTGCACAGCGTGGTGAGCAGGGTGAACTGCATATCGGTCTGACTCGCGCCACGCCACTGTCACCGCAGATTCCGCGTTCGATCCTGCGCTACCGTCAGCAGTACCCGCAGGTGCGGCTGCAGCTGAGCGAGATGAACACGCTGCAGCAGATTGACGCGCTGCTCGACGGTTCACTGGACGTGGGCATCATCCGCAAGCGCGCGCTGCCGCCGGAACTGGTGGCGCACAGCCTGTTCGTCGACCCGCTGGCGCTGATCGTGCACGCCGACCACCCTGCCCTGCGCAGGCTGTCGAAGCAGGGCACGCTGTCGCTGCGCGACTTCGCGCAGGAGCCGTTCGTAGCGTTCCGCCGCAGCGCCGGCGCGGGCATCCACGACCACATGATCGCGTTGTGCGCAGCGGCGGGCTTCACGCCGCGCATCGTGCAGGAAGCCGGTGAAGCATCGACCTTGATCAGCCTGGCCGCTGCGGGCCTGGGTGCGGCGATCCTGCCGTCTTCATGCGATCACATACGCGTGGAAGGATCGCGCTTCGTGGCACTGGCCGATGCTGGCGCGCATTCGGAAGTGCAGCTGGCCTGGCACCGCGAACGGGTAACGCCGCTGATCCGCAATTTCGCCACGCTGCTGCGCGGAGCGTTCGCCGAGGGGTAGGCGTGCACTCCACCCGGGTAGTGGCGGCCGCGGGGCGGCCACCCCACCCCGGCCGGCCAGCCCGCCCGCCGCCGGCCCAAAACCTCCCGGTGGGGGAACCCCGCACCCGCGGGGGGGGGCGGGGCTGGGCGCCCGGTGGGGGGTGGGGGGCCGGGGGCCGCCACTACCCGGGTGGAGTGCACGCCTACCCCTCGGCGAACGCTCCGCGCAGCAGCGTGGCGAAATTGCGGATCAGCG